>JAGBYC010000155.1 GCA_017628935.1 Clostridia bacterium
AATTAAACTTTTATTAGACTACCAAGAACTTGATAAAGAACTTAAAGTTATTAACGATAGCGTTATGAAAACTGAAGAAGCAGTTAAATATTATCAAGCAGGTAAGTTTTTACAAAGCGTGGCTGAAAATATTTCGGCTCTTGACAAAAAGGCTCAATCGTTAATTTCTAAATACAACGCTGTAACAAGCAAAATTAAAGAACTTAATGAAATTGCTAACGAACACGTTAAAGCGCTTGAAAACTGTGAAGATAGTGAAATTTCTTACATTAGCAAAAAATACAAAGAACGCGTTCAAGAACTTACTAACGCTGAAAACGAACTTAACGCCGTTATTAAAGAAATGGAAGCCGTTAATAAAGAATACGTTCGCTTAGGCGTTGAAAATAAAAAGATGCGCGCTCAGTTTACCGAATTTAAACCTAAGTTCGAAGAACTTAAAGCATCTAAAAAAGGCGAAAGCGACGCTATTACTAAAAAGCAAACGGCTTTACAAAAGAAGATTGACGAAGCGTTGTTTAGTAGATACGAAGCTAAGCGTAAAGATAAAAAATTTCCTATTATTTACGGTGTTCAAATCAATAAAAACACGGCTAACTGTTCGTATTGTGGTAACGCTTTTTCAGTAATTACGGTTAACGATTTAGCTGCTGGCAAGTTATGTGACTGCGACAACTGCCGTAGTTTAATATATGCTCTTGACTAAATTAGATATTTAGTATATAATAAATTCAATTGCTTAGTAATGTAGGCAGTTGAATTTTTTACTTTAAGGAGTTTATTATGAAACTCGATTATAAAAAAATCATATTAGTTGGTTTTGCGTTCTTTGTAATTAGTGCGTTTTGGCAAGCATACGATAAAACTATTCCGTTACTTATGACGTATAAGTTTAATATGAGCCAAGCCGAATCAGGCGTAATTATGGCACTTGATAACGTATTAGCAGTATTTTTACTTCCTCTTTTTGGTGCGTTGTCAGATAAAACTAAAGCAAAATGTGGTAAAAGAACTATATTTATTTTAATAGGTACTATTTGTGCCGTAATTTCATTTATTTTCTTACCACTTATCGGCAATATTTACTTATTCATTGGCGTGTTATTAGTTACCTTACTTTCAATGGCAACTTTCCGTTCGCCAGCCGTTGCGTTAATGCCAGACGTTACTTGTAAACCTCTTCGTTCAAAAGGTAACGCAATAATTAACCTTATGGGTACTGCCGGTGGTTTATTAGTATTAGTGCTTGGTTTAATTATTAAAGTAGGTCAAGATACTATGCAAAACTTTATGCCATACTATATTGCAGTTTGTGGCATAATGCTTGTAGGCCTTATTATCTTTTTACTTACAGTAAAAGAAAATAAATGGGCTAACGAAATGCTTGAAGATACTAAAAAGTATTTCCCTGAAGAAACTGAAGAAGATACTAACGAAGTAGTTAAAAACGCTAAAAAACTTTCTAAACCACAACTTGTATCGTTTTTATTAATTCTTGCGTCAGTTGCGCTTTGGTATATGGGTTATAACGCTATTACTTCTAAGTATTCGCTTTATGCTGATAGCGTGCTTAATCAAAGTTACGACTTAACTTTACTTATTGCTCAAGCAGGCGCGATTGCAGCGTACATACCAGTTGGTATGATAGCAACTAAAATAGGTAGAAAAAAGACTATTTTAGCCGGTGTTGCTATGCTTGCTACTGCCTTCTTTATAGCAATATTTATAACTAAAGATAGTAGCCCTGTATTTATGTACGTTTTATTCGCGTTAGCAGGTATTGCGTGGGCAACTATTAACGTAAACAGTTTCCCTATGGTTGTAGAACTTGCTAAAGACGGCGACGTTGGTAAATATACAGGTTGGTATTATACGGCAAGTATGTCGGCACAAGTATTAACTCCTATTTTATCAGGTATTATTATGGACTTAGCAGGTAACATGTTACCATTATTCCCTTACGCATCTATCTGTGTAGCGCTTGCGTTTGCAACTATGTTCTTCGTTAAACACGGTGACAGTAAGCCGGTTGTAAAAGAATCATTACTTGAAAATCTTGACGTTGACGACTAATAAAATAGTTTTAAAAGGTTAGCGCAAATTATAGTTGATATAAAAGTAGCGAAAAGCGATATTATAATCGCTTTCGTTACTTTTTTATTTTTACATTTTGATAGATAAACTGCCGAAACGTAAAATACCGTTTCACTTGAACCGTATATTGCGCTTGCTAAAATTGACACGTAAGTATCCGTGCCGTACTTTTTAAAAATATCAGTTAATAA
>JAGBYC010000156.1 GCA_017628935.1 Clostridia bacterium
AAAAAAATGTTTTTTATGTAAAGTTATCATCTATTTGTATTAAAACAAAAGAAGGTGTTCAAATTTTTCCAAAATATCAAACAACAGTTGGAAAATCCTTAAATGAACTAGGTGTAACTATAAATCCAGAAACAATATGTGACAAAAGCAATTTAGAGTATGTCGAAATTTCAAGCATAAAAAATCAAAAAATTTATCCATCAGAGAAAAATATAGACGATAAAATATGCTTAAAAAACGATATTCTAATTTCATCTTTAGTTCCATCAAAAGATAAAATTGCGATTGCTGATAGAAATTATAAAGTAAGTTCAGCAATCTATATCTTAAGAATAACTGATGAGAATTTAAGAAATAGAGTGTTTGAAGAACTTAGTAAAGATTATGCAATAAAACAAATGCATTCTTTATTGGAAGGATTTAAATTAACATATTCAAAAATTAAAGAAGAAAAATTTTACAACTTTATCAAATTGAACATTTAATAGCGAAATGGCTTACAATATGAATTGTAAGCCATTAATTTATTTATCATTTAACATTTGTATGAAGTTGCCATATATCACTTAATTGGAAAAAGCAGTACATACTAGGCTTTAGGACGTTCAAAATTAAAGATTATGCCTGCATTACCTTTAATGAAAATATATTTAATTATAGTAATAGAAAAGGCGGGATTTTCGCTCTGTGGCGACCATACCCACAAAACAGTACACCGTACTGTTTTTGCCTACGGCATACGCAAACAAGTTTGCTAGTTCCCTATTCAAATCCCGCCTTAACGCCACACAAAAAGCACACCGTAATTGGTGTGCTTTAGTGTGGCGGAAAAGGCGGGATTTGAACCCGCGCCACGGTATTAGCGTGCTACTCCCTTAGCAGGGGAGCCCCTTGAGCCACTTGGGTACTTTTCCATAGCTTAAGTTAATTTTATTCAATTTGCTTATACATAATAACATATATAAGCGGTAAAGTCAAAATATTTTTAATACTTTTAAAAAATTTTAACTCTACCACTTTGTTTTTGTTATTTTGTTGTTAATTGTTATTTTTTAGAAGGAATGCCGTAATTCTCTATAACGTAATCTAAATCTTTATCGCCACGACCAGACAAGCAAAGTAAAATTGAACCTTTTTTCATTTCTTTTGCAAGTTTTATGGCGTAAGCAACGGCGTGTGAACTTTCTAATGCAGGAATAATACCTTCTAAACGTGAAAGTTTATAGAAAGCGTCAACAGCCTCAACGTCACTTGCCGTACCGTATTTAACACGGCCTATGCTTTGTAAGTAAGCGTGTTCTGGGCCTGATGAAGGATAGTCTAACCCACTTGCAACAGAGTAAACTGGGGCTGGGTTGCCGTTTTCGTCTTTAAGCATAATACTGTTAAAGCCGTGCATAATACCCTCTGTACCGTAGTTAAGGCTTGCAGCGTGTTCACCTATTTTAGTGCCAACGCCAAGTGGTTCAGCACCATAAATTTCAACAGGGTCACTTAAGAAACCAGAGAACATACCGATAGAGTTAGAGCCACCACCAACGCACGCTACAACGGCGTCAGGAAGTTCGCCCGTCATTTCAATAAATTGTTCACGCGCTTCAATACCTACAACGCTTTGGAAATCACGTACCATCATAGGGAACGGATGTGGACCTGCTGCAGTACCGATACAATAAATACAGTCTTTATACTCTTTAGCGTAAGCCTCAAAAGCGGCGTCAACGGCTTCCTTAAGAGTTTGTAAGCCTTCGGTTACTTCAATAACGTTTGCGCCTAAAACTTTCATTCTTGCAACGTTAGGGGCTTGTTTTTTAATATCAACGGCACCCATATAAATGTCGCACTCTAAACCGAAGTAAGCAGCGGCAGTAGCAAGCGCTACACCGTGTTGACCTGCACCAGTTTCGGCAATAATTTTCTTTTTGCCCATATATTTAGCAAGCAAGCCTTCACCCATACAGTGATTAAGTTTGTGCGCGCCAGTATGGTTAAGGTCTTCACGCTTAGCGTAAATTTGAACGTTGCCTAAACTGTCAGATAAACGTTTTAAGTGCGTAACCGGTGTTGGACGGCCTTGGAATTCTTTTCTAATACGACGGAGTTCTGCTACGAATTCCGACGATTTGCAAATTGACCAGTAAGCATCGGTAATTTCTTTCATTGCGTTTTCAAGTTCAGGCGTTAAATATGCGCCACCAAATTTGCCGAAATAACCGTTTTCGTCTGGAAATTTTTTAAGATACGTTAAAAAATCTTTTGTATACATAGCGTCTCCTTTAAAAATTTTACGTTAAACGTAAACATAATGTAAACTTACGATATATTTTAGCACTATAATAACGTTTTGTCAAAAAAAAGAATAAGTAAAACAGTTTTTTAATTAACTTTTTTGGTTTTATGTGGTAAAATGTACTAAATTAACTTTTTAGGTGGCTTATGAATAACACTTACAAATTAACTCATAACGTTTCGTTTGGCGAAATTGACGCGAATTATCGTATGCGTTTTGACGGAATTTTATCAGTTTTTCAAATTGCAACGCTTTTTCACTCAATTGAACTTAACGTTGGAACTAACGTTTTACTTGAAAACTCTAATGCTTTTTGGGTTCTTTCTAAAGCAAAGTTTAAAATTTTAAAAACGCCAACGTTTAGCAACGAAATTACCGTTGAAACGTGGCCGTTACCAGTAACCCCCGTGCGCTTTAACCGTGAATACAAAATTACCGTTGCCGACGCTGACTGCGTGTTAGGAACAAGCGAATGGGTTACGCTTGACGCTACTACTCAAATGCTTAGAAAGTCTCAAACTATTAAATACCCTTTCGATTTAATTCATAGAACTGACGTTTCTGGCGCTGGCGAATACTCACGCAAGCGTGAGCCTTTAACTGACGACAATTTAATTTACACTCACACCGTTAGGTTTGTTGACATTGACCCTAACAACCACACTAACAACGTTGCTTACGTTAAAATGGCACTTAATTCGTTTAATTTAGATGAGTTTGAAAACGCCAACTTTACTGAGTTTGAAATTCAGTTTGTTTCTCAATCATATTACGGTGACGATATTAACGTTTACAAAGTAAAAACCGATTACGGCTATTACGTAGAAGGTAAATCGAACGGACGAGCCGTGTTCATTTGTTTATTTAAATAATAAATTCCCGAAAAAAGCGCAACTTTTTTCGGGAATTTTTAACGTTTTTTATTTTTTTAAGCAAGTAATACGTCAAGCACAAGCATTACTGAAAAGCCAAGTAAAAGCGCGTACGTAGCCCACTTTTCAACGCCGTGAGCGTGCGTTTCAGGTATCATTTCGTCACTTATAACGTAAAGCATCGTACCACCTGCAAAAGCAAGCGCAAACGGTAAAATAGCCTTTGAAAGCCAAACTGCAAAGTAACCTATAAACGTGCCCACAACCTCAAATAAGCCCGTTATAACGGCAATTAAAAGGGTTTTACCCTTGCTTACGCCCGAACTTAATAACGGCGCTATAATAACCATACCTTCTGGTATGTTTTGTAAGGCTATACCACCTGCAATAACAAGTGCTCCTGCAATATCGCCAGAGCCAAAACCTACGCCTGACGCTATACCTTCAGGCAAATTATGAATTGCTATTGCTAACACAAAAAGCATAACTTTACTAAGCTTAGTTTTATTATGTTCTTCAATATCGTCGCCAAGCATTTTGTGAAGGTGTGGAACAAGTTTATCAACTAAACTTAACGTAATTGCGCCTGCAAATATGCCTATTATGGTTATTAAAACTTTAAGTTCTCCACCATATTCAAGCGACGGTATAATTAAGCCGAATATTGCCGCGGCAAGCATTACGCCTGACGCAAAGGCTAAAATTATATCTGATACTTTATGTGATACGTTTTTAAATAAAAAACCTATAAGCGCGCCTATTACCGTTGCACCACCAACGCCCAGCGCTGTAAGAATTACTACTGTCATAACACCATTACCTTTTTATATAATTATTTTAACATAGTAAAAAATGGTAGTCAATAATTAAAAAAATAAAAACCGTTGAACAATCAACGGTTTTTGTTTTGTTTTAGTGAAATTAAACTAATTCAACGATTGCAACTTCAGCTGCGTCGCCACGTCTTTCACCTTTAAGGTATTTTCTAGTGTAACCGCCGCCTTGACCTAATTGTTCTTTTCTTTCTGCGTATTTAGGAGCAAGTTCGTTGAAGATTTTTTCAACGAGTGGGTGGTTAATACCTTTAACTCTTGCTTTGAATTCTGCTTTAGATTCACCGTTTGCTTTAGTGAATTGAATATCGTAAGTAAGAGCCATAATTTTTCTTCTTGCGTTAAGTTTCTTAACTCCGTCTTTAATAACTTTAGTAGTTACGTCTTTGCCTTTTGCGTCTTTAGTAGTAACCGTAGTTTCGATAACGTCGTCGTAAGAATTAACAGCAAGAGTAATAATTTTTTCAGCGTATGCTTGTAAAGATTTAGCGTGACCGGCAGTAACTTCGATTTTGCCAAACCATAAAAGGTTTGATGCTTGATTGCGAAGAACGGCTTTTCTTTGTGTTGATGTTAAACCCATTTTTGCTGGCATTTTATTAATCCTCCTGTTCTTTTAATTTAAGACCGTAACTATTGAGTTTGAAGATAACTTCGTCAAGAGATTTTTTACCAAGGTTTCTAACCTTAAGCATATCGTCTTCGGTCTTTTTAGTTAAATCTTCAATAGTGTGTATACCCGCACGTTTTAAACAGTTGTATGAACGAACTGATAAATCCATTTCTTCGATACTCATTTCAAGTATTTTTGGAAGTGGGTCTGTTGGCGGAGATACTAAAATTCCGAAACCACTCATAATGTCTGAGAGATTTACGAAAATACTAATGTGTTCTTGTAAAATTTTAGCCGCTAAAGATACAATTTCTTTACCAGAGAACGCGCCGTTAGTCCATACTTCTAAGATAAGTCTATCTTTATCAAGGTCTTGACCAACACGTGCATTTTCAACGGTATAACATACCTTAGTAACAGGAGTATAGTTAGAATCGATTGCAATATAACCGATTTCGCCTGTTTTGTTAGTTTCAGCATTTTTCCAGCCTCTACCTCTACCGATAGTGATTTCAGCGTCAAATACGCCACCTTCGTCTACGGTACAAATATATTGTTCTGGGTTAAGAATTTCGATTTCAGCATCTGCTTCGATATCGCCTGCTTTAACGATTGCTGGACCTTCTTTACGTATACGAAGAACTTTTTTGTACGATTCGTCTGTACTTACGGTTTTTACTGAAACAGTTTTTAAGTTAAGAATAATTTCAGTAACGTCTTCTACTACGTTATTGATAGTAGAAAGTTCATGTTTAACGTCAAGGGCAGAATCAAATTTAATACCTTGAATTGCTGCGCCAGGAAGTTCTGACATAAGCGTTCTTCTTAAACAGTTACCAATTGTGATACCAAAATCTTTTTCAAGTGGTTCTACAACTATTTTAACGTAACTTCTTTCATCGTTTTCCTCAACGGATATCTTCGGCATTTCTATTTCCATCATAGAAAATTTACCTCCATTTAGTCTGATGGTTTCCACTTACCGTGGGTTAAGTAATTTGCGCGCGCCTCTTATGAGGCTACGCAACTAATATTACTTCGAGTATAATTCAACAATCATTTGCTCGTTGATTTGAGCGTCAATATCTTCTCTTACAGGAAGAGCAATTACTTTACCTGCAAGTTTTTCAGCGTCGAATTCAAGCCACTTAGGTAAGTTGTTAATTTTTTGAGTTTGTTTGAACGCTTCAAAATATTTATTGTCTTTCTTAGTTTCTTTAACTGCGATTACGTCGCCTTTTTTAACTTGGAAAGAAGCGATATCAACGTTTTTACCGTTAACGGTAAAGTGTGCGTGTGTAACAAGTTGACGAGCAGTTGTACGAGATGGAGCAAAGCCAAGACGATATACTACGTTGTCAAGTCTTCTTTCTAATAAAGAAAGCATGTTTTCACCAGTGATACCTTTCATTCTGTCGGCTTCTTCATAGTAACCGCGGAATTGTTTTTCAAGTACACCGTAAATTCGCTTAGTTTTTTGTTTTTCGCGTAATTGCATTCCGTATTCAGAAACTTTCTTTCTGTCCGCGCCGTGTTGACCAGGAGCAACCGG
>JAGBYC010000157.1 GCA_017628935.1 Clostridia bacterium
AACATAATATATACACCGTTGTTTTAACAAGTAGCTCAATATTAAACGCTATACTATATTTTACAGGGCTAACCGCTGTATTGTGGTTAGGAGCGTTATATTGTAAAGCAATAAGTAAAATCACAAAAATCAACTAAATACAGTTTAAGGCGAAATTTAAGGAAATTTCGCCTTTTATATTACAAAAACACAAAAACGCTACAATTTATATAAATTCAACCAAAAACCCTTTAAAATAGGCTTTATTAACCACACTTATAAACATTATATAAAATTTTAACAAGTTAAAAAAAGGGCACTTATCAACAAAAAACGGGCAAAGTTATTAACTTATTAACAAAAAATAGCCCGTTTTAATAGGTAAAGCGTAAAAATTAGCATAAAATCTTAAATTTTCAACCTTAAACAAAAGTTCGGTTGTTAATAACTGTTTTTAGGGGTGATTTTGCCTTAGTTTTTACCAAATTTAAGCGTTTTTATATAAATATTAAAATTTAATAAAACCAAATTAAAAATAAGGTTAAAACCATTAATTTAAGCTACATAATATTAAAATTTAATTTAAAACATAAAATTTTTACATTATTAATAATTTGTGTCCATGTTTTACAAAGTGCAACACACAATTTTATGCGCCATATAATATTATAACACAATTTTACACTAACAAAAAAAGCATACGCAACCCCCTAATATATACGCAAAATTGTTTCACGTGAAACATTGAAAAATGGCAAAATTTTACCAAAAATTTTTAAGTGGACAAAGAAAGCAAAAACAATAAAATATATGTAAAATATGCTATAAAAACACTAAAAAACAATAAAAACATGCTAATTTATGCAATTTTTACCCGTTTTTGTTCCACGTGAAACGTGTTTTTTGTGTTGCTAAAACGGAAACATAAAGCCCGTTTATTATACTGTTGTGTGACACCTTAATTTAATGGTGTTTTTAACGGCTGTTTATTGTAGGTTTTGTTTTTTTAGTTAACGTTACGTTGAGGGGTTACGAAAAAATTTTTGTGTAAAATTGTGAAAATGGAATAAAATTTTATATATTGATTAAAATAGTATTGTAATTTTGTTAAATATATGTTATTATATTATATATACTAAAAAATTTATTAAATTTAGTTGTGGCGCATAGTTTATAGTTGTGCGCTAATAAAACTTTTTAATTTTTATTACTAATCGTAAGGAGTTATAATGAAAAAAATTAGTTCGAAAGTATGGATATCTATTGGTGTTATTGCCGTTGCAGTAGTTATAGGTGTTTTGTATTTTGCTAAACTTTTTAGCGTGCAAACTTTAACTATTGATGCTTTCTTGCAAAAAGCAGGCGTTGATTACGTTTTAAACGTTGAAACGGGCGAAGTTCATTTAGAAGAAGTTAAAAACGCAAACGATATCGAAGGCAAAATAGTTAAAATTGTAGTTGACGGCTATACGTTAACAGGTTTTGTTGACGCAGGTAACGAAAAAACGCGCGAAGCGTACACTGCAATTTTTGATAGAAACTCTGAAAACAACGTTTTTGGTAGCGAACTTTTACCTTTCTTAGCGGCAAATGGTATTGAAATTGAATACACAGACCCTAACGAAGGGTCTTTCTGGTCGTCACTTATTATGCCTTTAGGCATAATAATAGTGGGAATTATATTATTTTCGTTGTTCTCACGTTCAATAAGTGGTGCTAATAAGTCGGCCCTTGACGTAGGCAAAACTAACGTAACTGCAAGTAAAAACGTAAAGGTGCGCTTTACTGACGTTGCCGGCGCTGAAGAAGAAAAGCAAGAACTTCAAGAAATAGTAGAGTTCTTAAAAAGCCCTAAAAAATTCTCTAACTTAGGCGCAAGAATTCCTAAAGGCGTGCTTTTAGTAGGCCCTCCGGGAACTGGTAAAACTTTATTTGCTAAAGCCGTTGCCGGCGAAGCAGGTGTTCCGTTCTTCTCAATTTCGGGTTCTGACTTCGTAGAAATGTTCGTTGGTGTGGGCGCAAGCCGTGTTCGTGATTTATTTGCTACTGCTAAAAAGAATATGCCGTGCATTGTGTTTATTGACGAAATTGACGCCGTTGGTAGACACCGTGGCGCTGGTCTTGGTGGTGGTAACGACGAAAGAGAACAAACGCTTAACCAATTGCTTGTTATGATGGACGGTTTTAATGAAAACGACGGCATTATTATAATGGCGGCAACTAACCGTGCTGATATATTAGACCCAGCGTTATTACGTCCAGGTCGCTTTGACCGTCAAATTTACGTAAATACGCCAGACGTTCGTGGTCGTGAAGCAATATTAAAAGTTCACGCAAGAAACAAACCGTTAGCGCCAGACGTAAACTTTAAGGTGTTAGCGCGCATGACGGCAGGTTTTAGTGGCGCAGACC
>JAGBYC010000158.1 GCA_017628935.1 Clostridia bacterium
AAACAAGTGCCGATATTAGCGCCCAAAATTAAAAACATGGCCGAACTAAAATCAAGTAGTCCGTTAGACGCCAGTATAATTATTATACTGGTTACTGCCGATGACGACTGCACTATACCCGTTATAATTATTCCGTTTATTAGTAATAAAATATCACTTTTTACAAGAAAAATGTTTCTAAATTCTTGGTAGTTTTTAAAGTAGTTAACGCTACCACTAACGATATCAAGCCCGATAAAAATCATACCAAAACCAACCATAACGTTGCCTATTGCTTTAACGTTTTTATTTTTAATAAAAGCCATAATAAAACCTAAAAAAGCAATAATAGAACCAAAAGCCGTTATATCAAAAACTTGCTTGCCTGATAACGACACAAGTTGCGCCGTTACGGTTGTGCCGATATTAGCGCCCATTATCACTGACGACGCTTCAAAAAAGGTCATAATTCCACTAGAGGTAAAACCTACTAAAATTATATTAGTAGCAATACTACTTTGAATTACGGCAGTAGTTATAGTGCCGGTTACTACGCCCGAAACCCTGTTTACCGTTAAACCTTTTATAAGCGATTGCATTTTTTTACCTGCGATATTTTCCATACTTTCGCTCATAAATTTTAAACCTAATAAAAATAAGGTGATACCACCTATTGCCATTGATAAATGCTTAAAAATAATCATAAAAACGCTCCCGTTTATTTTACTTAAAATTTAGCGTTTTTATTACAAATAAAAAACCGTACTTGCGTACGGAATTAATTAATCGTTTCTGCCAGTTAACGCGCCTTCAAACAAAAAGCCTTCAAAATCGTTTTGACGAAGTGCTTCGTATACCGTTAAGGCAACTGAGTTTGATAAGTTTAAACTGCGAATTTCACTAAGCATAGGAATACGCAAAGTTTCAGCGTAATGCTCTTTAAGTAAAGGTTCTGGCAAGCCGTGGCTTTCTTTACCAAAAATTAAAAAGTCGCCGTCTTTAAAGGTAGCATTACTATAAATTTTAGCGCCCTTAGTTGACATAAAATAAAAGTTACTGCCGTTATAGTATTTAGTGAAAACTTCGTCTAAACTATCATGATAATAAAGTTCAAGATATTGCCAGTAGTCAAGCCCAGCGCGTTTTAAATGTTTATCGGTAATTTCAAAGCCAAGTGGCCTAACCAAATGTAGCGCACAACCGGTGGCGGCGCAAGTTCTTGAAATATTGCCCGTGTTTTGTGGAATTTCAGGCTCTACTAAAACTATATGTAACTTCATTAGTTCTCCTTAAAAAACTCCTCTACGTTTATTTTGAATTACCCTATAAGTTTTTTTCGTAGGAAGTATAATATCGCTTACCCCGTCTCTACTACCACCACAAATTTCGCCAGACAAGTCGGTTGCTAAGGTGTTAGATGATGAAATTAGTATGATAGGTAAGCCAAATAAATACGAATACGCCCTAATTAACAGTTCGTATTGTGGTTTTTCTTCGTTTTCAATAACGATAATAAAGTCGGCATCGCAAAGCGACATTGATTTAATAGCGTCGTAATCGATAATATCGTCGCCGATAATTACGCCGATACGGGATTTAGAGGTTTGATACACTCTATAACCCCCACCTTGAGAATACCCCGAAGAATTTACGTTTAAATTCATATCAGATATTCCTAAAAGTTTGCCGTTATCAGCAATTACTGCCGACCTGCGAACGATTCCGTAATTATCTGTAATTGCGCCCGACACTATAATTTTTTTAGAAGTTTTTGATAGCGACGCAAAGTTTTGCAAAACACTTTCAGTGCCGTTAAGTTCGTTTTTATAGCGTATTTTTTCAAGTCCGTCAAAGCCGAAAACTACTACGTCGTAACCGTCAAACTGTTTAGGCGTAGCGTTTTTAGTGTTAGTTAAATTATAGCATAATACTTTCAAGTTTATTACCGCCGTACTATACTATTATAGTAAAATGTAGCTTTTTAGGTGCTTAATTTAAAAACAATTACTACTTTCAATAATATTTATAAGTTCGCCAGCGTTACTTGCGCTAAATACTTGTTCTTTAAGTTTTTTGCCACCAGTAGCGCCTTTTAAATAAAACGCCATTTGTTTACGAAGTAATATTGCCGAACGCTCGTAACCGTAACGTTCGCTTGCAAGTTCAATTTGCTTTAAAATAAACTGCTTTAAGGTAAACTTAGGTGTAAAGCCAGTTAAATTACTTATTAAAAACGGATTTTCTAACACGCCACGCGCAAGCATAACGCCGTCTGCACCCGTGTTTTCTATTAACCTATTAGCGTCGTCAACGCTAAACACTCCACCGTTTGCAATTACTGGTATTTTTACGGCGTTTTTAGCCTTTTCTATTTCAGCATAGTTACATTCGCCCGAATACACAGCCGTTTTACTTCTACCGTGAATAGTTATAAGCGACGCGCCACTATCTTCAGCCATAACGGCAAAATCACGCGTTAAAGGTTTATCGTCAGTAATGCCCGTTCTAAATTTTACCGTTACAGGCTTACTTCCTTGACAGGCTGATTTTATTACTTTTGACGCTAAAGAAAAGTTTTGCATAAGCGCCGAACCTTCACCGTTACTAAAAATTTTAGGTACGGGACAACCCATATTGATATCTATGATATCAAACTTTTCAATAAGTGGATTATCTACGGCGCGTTTTATAAATTCTGGGTCGTTACCAAAAATTTGAATTGCCTTAATTTTTTCATTTGGATAGGTAAAAATTATATCGCTTGAAGCGTTAGGCGAATAGTAAAGCCCTTTTGCGCTTACCATTTCAGTAAAACATAATCCTGCACCAAGGGTATAACATAAACTACGCATAATAGCGTCACTATACCCAGCAAGTGGAGCAAAAAATACGTTGTTAGGCGTTTCAATATTACCTATTTTTATCTTTTTAAGTTGCATATTACTCCTTTGACTTACGGTAGTAACAATCAACTTCGTTAGCCGTTAAATTTTTAATATTTTTACCGTCGTTTAAAATTAAACTTTCAGTTTTTTCAAAGCGTTTAATAAATTTATCGGTAGTGGCGTTAAGCGAAGTTTCACCGTCAACGCCTAACTTTCTAAGCACGTTTACTGCAGTAAACAATAAGTCGCCACATTCTTTTTTAATTTCTTCTTTATCGCCTAACTTAACTGCCGTTTTAAGTTCGTTAACTTCTTCGTCAAGTTTTATAAACGTTTCTTCAACGGTAGAAAAATCAAGGTTATACTTGCCAGCGCGTGAGCCTACTTTTTCAGCACGCATTACCGAAGGAAAGTTGCGTGGAACGGCTTTTAAATAATCTGCGCCCGTTTCATAACCCTTTTCAACGGCTTTGTTTTTGTTCCATACGTCAAGCGCCGAATTAGCGTCGGTTGCAGTATCTTCACCAAAAACGTGAGTATGGCGCGAAATAAGTTTATAGCAAATACCAGTTAATACGTCGCTTAAAGTGAACGCACCACGCTCTACGCCAAAAATAATTTCAAAAGCGGCTTGAAGTAAAACGTCGCCCGTTTCTTCAATAATTTTATCGTCGTCGCCTTCTTCAATAGCGTCGATAAGTTCGTAAGTTTCTTCAATAAGGTTTTTTTCAACGCTTTTTGGAGTTTGAGCCTTATCCCAAGGGCAACCGTTTTCGCCACGTAAATTTTCTAAAACTTCAATAAGGTCAAGAAAATCAAAACGGCTTTTTTTAGTTAACGGTTGTTTTTTAATATAAAGCGAAAAATCGTAGCCGTAGTATTCTTGACGGTCAAGTTCGTAAAGTTTAATTTCTTTTACGCCGTTTGTAGATGAAATAGTAACGGTAGTTTCTTCGCCAACTAAGTCAGATAAAATAAGTTTTACGTTGCTTGCAGTTTGGCGCGTATCAATAGCGTAAACTATAAGCGGATACGTTGCCACTTTTAAATAGCCTACGTCGTACGCTGAAATTACGGTATAACCACTTTCAACGGCTTTAACGTTTTCTAAACATTTAGCCCCAGCTGAAACGCCTGCTATAATTTCAACGTTATCGTGTTTTTTAATAATTTCAAGAACTGAATTATCTTCAACGGCACTACCGTCAACTAAATATGCTACGTCGCCCGTTTTAGCCTCGCCGATAACGGCTTTTGCTAAGTTTTTATTTAACGTATCAAAATTACGGCTTTTTTTGTACACAAAATCAAGCGAAGGAACTTCGCCAACTAAATCTGTTACTTGATTATAACTTACTGCTAAAGACGTTCTTGCAATAAGTTTTACGCCTGATTTTATTACGTTTAAGGCGCTTAAAGTTATATCGCCCTTACTAAGACCTAAGCCTACTACGGTAATTTTGCCCATTTTTACCTCTACTTGAATAAAAAAGTATATATATAATATACATTAAATTTAAAAAAGTAGCAACAAAATAGCACAAAATATCACTTAAAACTGCTGCAAATACGTTAATTTTAGGTATATGCAAAAGTAAAAACGAAAGGGTTAGTTTTATAACTACCGATACTCCTGCGCTTATAGGTGGATAAAACTCTTTACCCATAGCAATTATTATCGACGACGTTGTTTGCATTAACGGTAAAAGTATTACTGATGCGCTAGATAATTTTAGTAAGTTTACAGTAATAATTTTATGCTCGCTACTTAGTTTAGAATATAGTAGGTTTACTGCCGTTTTTGAAAAGAATATAAAACCTACGCTTGCTACAACTCCACCTATTACGGTATATAAAAGCGACTGACCTATTTTTTTACCCACCTTTTCCCCTTTAGAGTGTGCTTTTGAAATTACTGGTATGCTGGCTACCGCAACGGCGTAGCAAACTGAAACGGGCACGCCTACAAGTGATTCTACTGCGCCCGAATATAAGCCGTATAGCGAAGTGGCGTCGGTAGTGTAAGTGTTTAAAACGTTTAAAATAAAAAAACTTTCAATAGTTCTTGCAAGTGGAATTACCACCGTTGAAAGCATTACTGGTAAAACCGTTTTAACAACCTTTTTAGAGTTTGATTTTTGTAGTTTTAGTTTTGAAAAATTAAACCCACGCTTTTTAAATAAAATTAATAGGTATAACATTGTAATTAGTTCAGAAATTGACACGGCAAAGGTTGCTAAACTTGCTTTTATATAAACGCTTTCGATTATATACGCGCACAAAACTAAACCAAATACTAACTTAACGGCTTGTTCTATTATTTGCGAAATAGCCGTAGGCTTCATATCTAATTTACCTTGAAAAAAGCCTCTAAAACACGATATAACGCTAACTAATAACACCGATGGCGACAGCGTTAAATATGCAAAAGTTGAAAGTTCGTTGCCTTGAATTTTTGCTATAAAATTACAAAAAATTGATAGTAAAAGCGTTCCTAAAACGCCTATCGGTAAAAATATTTTTAGTGCCGATTTTAAAACTGAATACGCGTTTTTATCGTCGGTAGATGAAATAATTTTTGCTATTCCGTTTGGCACGCCCGTTGACGACGCAGTTAATAAAAGGGTATAAAGTGGAAAAACGGCTTGGTAAATTCCTATACCCTCTGCGCCTAACAAGTTAGTTAAAGGAACGCGATAAAACGCGCCTAAAACTTTAGTTATAAGCCCACCAACCGATAAAATTAGCGCACCTTTAAACAGTTTATTTTTAAATAATTTCATACAAATATTTTTTGAAAAACTGCTTAAATTATACGGCTTAAATTTATAAATTTAAAAAGAACGCGTTAAATCGCGTTCTTTTAATATTTTTTTAATTATTAGCCTTTTAAAAACTCTTTAATTTTGCTTATAGGAATAGCGTACGAACTTGTATAATTACCACTATTATCACTGCCCGTAGCATAGTTTAAACCAACTAATTTATAATTGTAATCAAGTACTGCCCCACCTGACGAACCACCTTTTATAGGTGCGTTGTGCTTTAATACGTTAAAGGTTACGTTTGACATATTAGCGTTAGGGTCAACGTTAATATCAAGTTTGCTTATTCCTATAACGCTACCTAAAGTTACGGCATTTTTTTGCCCACCTGGTTGACCTATTGAAATAACGTTATCACCAACGGTTACGTCATTACTTGCTAAAGAAATAGGCGTGTAAATAGGGCTAACACCATCATTAACAACGGTAAATTGCAAAACGGCTAAATCGTAATTAGCGTTATTAGCAACTAAGGTTGCTTGATGTTCGTTATTATACATATCGGTAACGGTGTAACTAAAATCGTAATTTTCGCTGGTATTTTGGTAAACTACGTGATTGTTTGTTAAAACGAAGTAAGTGTATATTCCACCAAACATACTTTTAGTTACTTTATAAATTATTCCACTACCTTGCGCGCCACCATTAGCGTTGGTTGCAATTTTTTTATTAGTTTGAATTACGGTTACGTTTGCTTGCATAACTTCTTTAGTTACGCCGTTAATAAGTTCAACGTAGTTAATTGAATCTCCCGACGTATTATCTACCACTACTGTAACTACGTTCGACGTACTTGATTCGTTATCAACTGCCGACGACGGTAATGCTTTTACACTGAAAGTGTAAGTTCCACCACTAAACGATGAAAAACTATAAAAAGTTGTTTTTACCGTTTTAGTTTCAGTGTTATTAATAGTTACCGTATAACTACCTGCTCCGTCAACCGAATCCCAGTAAACTATTTTATTATCTTCGTTTATTTTTACGGTAGGCGCTGAAAGGGTTTCGCCACTACCTACTATGCCTTCAATTACCACGCAACCTGATAAAGAAAAGATAAGCGAAAGCGTTAATATAAACGATATTAAAATTTTACTTAATTTATTTTTCATTAAAATTACCAAAGATTACAATGTTTAAACAATTATTTACTATATTATATACTAATTATACTATATTTTACAATACTTTTTGATAAAAAATACGCAGTTTCCAAATGAAAACTGCGTGAATTTGCATGTAAATTTTATACACTTTCTTTTGTGGTAGGAGTTTTAACAAGTAAGAAGTCTACTATAATTGCAATAGCGTATAAAATTGCAGTAAACACTAAAATATCAGCGTAATTACCAGTATTATGAACGATAATTTCTGCAATTTGGTTACCAGTTAAACCTGCAATAGCCCAAGCCGATAAAGCGATACCGTGAATTGACGAAATTTTACCCATTCCGTATACGTCTGATAAAAGCGTAGGAAGGTTAGAGAATCCGCCACCGTAACCTGCGTTAACAATAAACATAAGCGCAACGGCAATAATAATTAATAAAACGTTAGCATTTTCACTAATAGCACCAGTTACAAGCGCTAATACTGTAATAGCAATTTCACTAATTAAAATAATTTTATATACGCTGTTACGGTTTTTCATATGGTCGCCGATAGTAGAGTAACCAAGGCGTCCACCAGCGTTAAGTAAGCCCGTTAAAGTTGCTAAAATACCTGCAACTGCACCTAACCCTACGTACGAATAAATTTGCTTTTCGTGAGAGATAAGGGCTAAACCACAAGTAATATTTAAGTAAAATACAAGCCAAATACCAATAAATTTAGTATCAAAGAAGATTTTAAAGCGTTTAAAGAAAGTTTTAAAATCAAACTTTTCATGACTTTCTACCCAGCCTTCAGGTTTTTTCAAAAGTAAGTGACCGGTAAACATCATTACTAAGAAAACTAAAGCAAGAATATAGAAGGAAAATTCTACGCCTACTGATGATAATAACGCCGTAATGATAGGCGAAAAAATCATTTTAGCAGCACCAAAGCCTGCAACGGCTAAACCGGTTGCTAAACCTTTATTGTCACTAAACCAAAGCATAAGCGTTTTAACTGGTGAAAGATAGCCAAGACCTAAACCAAAGCCCATAATTACGCCGTAAAAAATTAAAACAAGCGCTACGCTATGAAGTCTAATTGCTAAACCAGTACCAGCAATACCCACAACGAAACAAATAGTTGCAATTAAACTTGCTTTGTGAATATCTTTTTCAACAAAGTCGCCAAGGAAAGCGGCAGACATACCTAAAAAGAATATTGCAAGTGAAAACGCCCATTCTAACGCGCCAGTACCGATACCAGCATTTAAGAAAACGTTTTTAATTGAATCGCTAAAAAGTGACCAGCAGTAAACCGTACCGATGCTACTATGTAAAAGTAATGCGGGAATAGCAGCCCTAGTCCATTTATTAGATAATGATTTCATAAACACCTCATTTGTGTGTAATTTAATTTTAATTAAATTCAACAACCTAATCGATTATACGCCTATACTTTTTAAAAGTCAAACAATTTCAAAAAAATTTTTGAAAAAATAAAAGCCCTTATTTTTGAAGGGCTTTTTTATTAGTCTTCGTTAGAAATGGC
>JAGBYC010000159.1 GCA_017628935.1 Clostridia bacterium
GTTAGTGCCAGTTACAGCTATAATAGGTGCAGTTATAAAATAATAACCAAGTTCAAGCTCGCCTATTATACGCTTGCCCCTTTCTTTAAATAAAATAGGCGCTTCACTGTCGATAGGCACTGCTGGGCTTAAAACTAACACGTCGGCAAGTTCTACGCCTTCGTTAAGGTCGTCAATTTTTTTAGCGCCAAGTGAAATTAGTTCTTCTTGATTTTTTATTGCTACGTTTGACGCATTATCGTCGTAAAAATACACTACTGCGCCCTTTTCAAGCAAAAGTTTAGCCGACGCTAAACCACTTTTTTTAGTTCCTATAATTAAAAATGACGTTTGCTTACAATACATACTCACCCCATTACGCATAAAATTGCCACAAGCGAAATTAGTAGCGTTGTTAATGCGTATAAATACGAAATCTTTGCTTCGCCGTAGCCTTTGTGCTGTAAGTGATGGTGAAAGGGTGCCATTAAAAACACGCGCTTACCCGTTCTTTTAAAATGTAAAACTTGTATTATAACTGATATAGCCGAAATTACGAAGGTTATACCTATTACAAATAAATATAAAACGTTTGACGAAAACACAGAAATAGAGGCTATAAATCCACCTATTGCAAGTGACCCAGTATCACCCATAAATACCGACGCTTTGTTTACGTTGAACACTAAATAACCTATTAAAGCACCTGCTAAGGAAAGGGCTAAAATTTTTAAATTTTCATACTCAATTAAGTTTACGTATAAGTTTGTATTTAGTTTGATTTCAACACTAATTAGCACGGTAATTGCAATTAAATAAACTATTGAAGTCGACGCGCAAAGCCCGTCTAATCCGTCGGTTAAATTTACTGAATTTACTGCACCTAAGAATGCAAAAAAGTTCAAAATTGCAGTAAAAAAGCCTAAATTTACAAATAAATTTATAAACGGAACGTACACGTTTATAATTCCACTTTGATATGAAAACACGCATACGATAACAGATATTGAAGTTTGAAAAAGTATTTTTTGTAACGGCGTTAAACCTTCGTTTAGTTTAAATTTAATTTTAATAAAATCGTCAATAAACCCAACTATTGAAAAGGCAACGCCAACTGCTAAAGCAGTTACTGAAAGCCTATTACTACCCTTATTAAAAATTATAAACGTAATTAGCGTTGCTATGATAAAAAACACTCCACCCATAGTTGGCGTACCACTTTTATTAAAATGCTCTTTTACGTATTTTAATATAGGTTGAAAGCCGTTTATTTTTTTTAATAACGGTATAAAAATTAACCCTAAAATTATTGATAAAATTATTGACGTAAGTAAGGTTAAAATATAAATTTTCAAATAAGTTCACCGCCAAAATCTAATTTTGCAATAACGTCACGCACGGTTAAAACGTCGCTATAATTAAGTTTAACGCCCATTACGTCTTGGTATTCTTCAGCGCCTTTACCGGCAATAACCAAAACGTCGCCTTGTTTAAGTTTGCTTATAGCGTAGCCCGTTGCCATATACCTTGATTGTATCGTTATGTATTTTAGCGATTTTTCACGAATGCCTTTTTCAATTTGTCGTATTATTGAATACGGCTCTTCAAAGCGTGGATTATCAGACGTAATTATAGTAAAATCGGCATATTCTCCGGCAATTTTTCCCATTTTTTTCACGCTTATCTTTATCACGGTTGCCACCACAACCAAAAACTAAATAAAGTTTGTTATTACAAAAAGTTTTTACAGTTTTTAGTAGTTTTTCAAGTCCGTCGGGCGTGTGCGCGTAGTCAACGAAAATGTCTGCACCGTTATAATTTTCAACAAA
>JAGBYC010000160.1 GCA_017628935.1 Clostridia bacterium
AACGGCATTGAAGTTGTTGAAATGGGTGGCGTTGAGCCTAACCCTAAGGTAACGTTTGTTCGTAACGCTGTGAAAATTGCTAAAAGCGAAAAGGTTGAACTTATTCTTGCTGTGGGTGGCGGTAGCGTTATCGATTCAAGTAAGTTTACTGCGCTTGGCGTTAAAACTGACTGTGACGTTTGGGACGTTGCTATGGGTAAATGTACGGTAACTGATGCGCTTCCAGTAGGTTGTATTTTAACTATGTCTGCCGCTGGTAGCGAAATGAGTAGTTCTGCCGTTATTACAATTTTAGAACTTAAGATGAAAAAGGGGCTTGGTTCTGAACTTAATAGGTGTAAGTTTGCTATTTGCAACCCTGAACTTACCTTTACCGTTAGCCCTTACCAAACGGCGTGTGGTATAGTTGATATTATGGCTCATACCATTGAAAGATATTTTACCAACCTTCCTGACACCTTGCTTACCGATATGATTGCCGAAAGCGTTTTAAAAGCCGTAATAGAGGCTGGTAGGGTGGTTATGGCTAATCCTTGTGATTACGACGCACGCGCTACTATAATGTGGGCGTCAAGCCTTTCGCATAACGGCTTAACTGCGTGTGGTAGAGAAAATTACCTTGCCGTTCATCAGTTAGAACACGCTTTAAGTGGCGAGTACGATAGCGTTGCTCACGGGGCAGGGCTTGCCGTATTGATGCCAGCGTGGGCTAAATACGTTTACACCAAAAAGTTAGAGCGTTTTGCTAAGTTTGCAAGAAACGTTTGGGGTGTTAACGAAACTGACGATAAGCGTGCTAGTGAACTTGGTATTATTGCTATGGAAAACTATTTTGAATTTTTAAATATGCCAAGTAAGTTAAGTGAGTTTGGCGTTACTAAAGATAAAATTGATAAACTTTGCGCGTTAACAACTTTTAATAATACGCGTACTATTAAAAACTATATTGAACTTGGATATAATGAAGTAAAAGATATTTTTACAAGTTGTATATAATAAAAAACTGCTGAAAATTCAGCCGTTTTATTATTTTATAATTTCTGCGCCTGCCGAAGTGCCAAGCCTTTCAGCACCAGCGTTTATTAACGCTAACGCATCCTCACGCGTTCTTATACCTGCCGACGCTTTAATTTTAACGCCGTTAGTAACGTTTGCTTTCATAATTTCAACGTCTTTAACGGTAGCAACGCCAGTAGAAAAGCCCGTGCAGGTTTTAACGAAGTTAGCGCCTGCCTCACAAGAAAGGCGAGTTGCTAAAGCCTTTTCTTCATCAGTTAAAAGCCCAGTTTCTATAATAACTTTAACCGTTTTACCGTTAACGGCGTTAACAATTTTACTAATTTCGTTTTTAACGTAATTATAGTCGCCGTCTTTAAGTTTTGATACGTTTATAACCATATCAAATTCGTCAGCACCGTCGTTATACGCTGTAATAGTTTCGTTAACTTTAGTTTCAGTTGTGTTTTGTCCTAAAGGGAAACCTATAACCGTGCAAACTTTAACACTAGTGTCGCCAAGCAATTCTTTACAAAAATGAACGTAACTTGGATTAACGCAAACTGACGCAAATTCATAACGGTAAGCGTCTTCACAAAGTTTAATAATATCTTGTTTAGTTGCGTTTGGTTTTAAGTTAGTGTGGTCTATATAACTATTTAAGTTTTTCATAAAACTCCTATTAAAAGCCCCACCGTAAGTATTTAATTACGATGGGGTGGTTTTTATATTTTTCTAACACGAATAACGCCGTCAATTTGTTTAAGTAAATCAATAGCGTGGTCGTCAACGTCGTGAATATCGATAATAGAGTAAGCGTAGCTGCCTTTAGATGAGTTAACAAAGTTATCAATGTTAACGCCTTTTTCACCTAAAATAGTAGTAAATTGCGCAATCATATTTTGTTGGTTTAAGTGGCAAATAGTAATACGCGTTGCGCTCATACGTGGCGCAGAACAGTTAGGGTAGTTTACGCTATTATAAACGTTACCGTTTTCAATAAAATCTTTAAGTTCTTTTGCAGCCATAACAGCGCAGTTATCTTCAGCCTCAGGTGTAGATGCGCCAAGGTGAGGAATACAAAGTACGTTTTCAACGCCGATAAGTTCTTCGCAAGGGAAGTCGGTTACGTATCTTGCAATTTTGCCTTGTTTAATACCTTCTAAAACGTCAGCGTTATTAGCAAGTTCACCACGCGCGCAGTTAATTAAAACAACGCCGTTTTTCATTTTGCTAATTTTATCAGCGTTAATCATACCCTTCGTTGCAGGAATGAAAGGAACGTGAATAGTAATATAGTCGCAAGTAGAGAAAATTTCGTCAATATCTTGCGTAACTTCAACGTGGCGTGATAAGTGAAGGGCAGCCGTTACCGATAAGTAAGGGTCATAACCTAAAACTTCCATACTTAAACCTAAAGCGCAGTTAGCAACGCGCGCACCGATAGCACCAAGCCCGAGAACGCCAAGTTTTGTACCGCCAAGTTCAGGTCCAACAAACGCTGTTTTACCCTTTTCAACTGGTTTGCCAATATCGGCAG
>JAGBYC010000161.1 GCA_017628935.1 Clostridia bacterium
GACACTATTGGTGACACTCGTAAAGACGTAGTTGGCGTAGCGCTTGATATCTTTATTAAAATGATGTCTACCGTAGCAACAACTTTATTCGTAGTAATAGCAGCGTTAAGTGCGCTTATCGGCATACTTTAAAAGCTTATTAACGGCGCAATACTTTGTTTCATCAAAAAGGGTAGTCCACAATGACCAACAAGGTCTATTGTGACCTACCTTTTTTTCGCGACTTGTCTTGCTTGTTACTAAACTTTTAGATTGTTTAATACACAACCAACAAGGTCTATTGAAACCAAAAAATTTTATGAGCCTTGCCTAACTTGTTTCTAACACTTTAGTAAAAAAAACATAAAAACGCCTGTGAGAAATCACGGGCTTTTTTCGTGCCTTGTCTTGCTTGTTCCTAAACTTTTAATTGGTTAACAAACAATTAGCAAGGTTAATTGTGTCCAAAATATTTTGTGAGCCTCGCCTAACTTGTTTCTAACACTTTAGTAAAAAACAACAAAACAAAAGCACGGTTAATTCCGTGCTTTTTTGTATTTATACTAAAATTTAGCTTAAAAGGGTGTAAAAAGTAAAAATGTCTTTACAAAATAGCAATTTTTTAGTACAATAAATATATGTAAAACGCGCGCTATGCACGTACGCATACGCGTATCTATAAGGAGTAATTTTATGATAGAACTCGAAGAATTAGAAATGATGATGCTTGACGCTGAAGAAAGAATGGAAAAATCGCTTGACGTACTTAAAGGCGACGTATTGCAAATTCGTACGGGCAGAGCAAACCCACATATTTTAGATAAAATTCAAGTTGAAGCGTATGGTGGAATGAGCCCTATTAACCAACTTGGCAACGTATCTGCGCTTGACGCTCAATGCCTTGTTATCAACCCTTGGGACAAGTCGCTTTTAAAAAATATTGAAAAGGCTATACTTGTATCAAATATCGGCCTTACGCCTACTAACGACGGTGATAGAATTCGCCTTGTTTTCCCTATGATGACAGACGAACGTCGTCGTGAACTTGTTCGCCAAGTTAAAAAAATGGGTGAAGACGGTAAAGTTGCTATTCGTAACATCCGTCGCGACGTTTTAGATTCTTTCAAAAAACTTAACAAAAATAAAGAAATTACTGACGATATGTATTCTGGTTACGAAGCAGATATTGAAAAACTTACTTCAAAAACTATCGACGCTATCGACAAAGTTATTGCTGATAAAGAAAAGGACCTTTTAACTGTATAATGGAAAGTAAAGTTATTCCAAGTCACGTAGGGTTTATAATGGACGGCAACGGACGTTGGGCAAAAGGCAAAGGTATGCCACGCAACTACGGGCACACTAAAGGCGCAAACAACGTTGACCTTGTCGTATCAAAATGTTTTGAAAAGGGTATAAAAGTTGTTTCTTTATACGCTTTTTCAACTGAAAACTGGACGCGACCTAAACAAGAAGTTGATAAAATTTTAGCACTTCTTCATAAGTTTTTAATTAAATACACCAAAAAACTTATTACTAACCAAGTACGGCTTGTTATTTCGGGCGACCTTAACGTGTTGCCAGAAGAACTTGCCGTTCTTTGTCGTGAAAAAATGGAAATTACCAAGAATTTTGAGGGTAAAATTTTAAATATCGCCTTAAATTACGGTGGTCGCCAAGAAATTCTTATGGCAGTTAACAACCTTTTAAAGCAAGGCAAAACTGAAATTACTGAAGAAGATTTTATGCGTGAACTTTACACGGCAAATCTTCCTGATATCGACCTTATCGTTAGAACGAGTGGCGAACAACGTTTATCAAACTTCTTCCCTTATCAAAGCGTGTACGCCGAACTTTATTTTACTAACGCGTACTGGCCTGATTTTAATGAAGAAGAACTTCAAAAAGCGCTTGACTGGTATGCCGAACGCAACCGTAGGTTTGGGGGTGTATAATGCTTAAAAGAACAATTACGGGCTTTTTTATCGCCCTTGTAACCGTAGCGTTTTTCTTACTTAGAATTTTAGTAGACTATCGCATTTTTGATATTTTAACTTACGGCATGGCTATCGTTGGCGCGTATGAAATTACTAAAGCGTTTAGCAATAAACTTACCCCGCTTAGAAAATATTTAGCGATAGGATTTCCTATTATAGTAATGCCATTTGTAACTTTTTTGCCAAATTACGCATTACAAATAGCCCTTTTATATTCGGCTATTATCGTGCTTGTTATTATCTTTGATAATAAAGCAGAAGAAGGCGACGCGCTTAGTGGTATGGGGTTAACGTTATTTTCTGCCTACTACCCAACCGTGCCGCTTATAGCGTTACAACTTGCTAACGCTTTACCTAACGGCGTAGCGTTAATGGCAATACTTGCAGTATTTTTAGTTGCGCAGTTAACAGACGTATTCGCATACCTTGTAGGCTCGCTTTTAAAGGGCAAAAAACTTATTCCGTCAATTAGTCCAAATAAAACGGTAAGTGGCGCAATAGGTGGGTTATTAGGCGGTATTTTAGGTAGTGTGCTTGCCTACTTTATATCAGTTTGGTGTGGCGAAGTTCCTTTCAAAAACGCCGAAACTTTTTCAATAATAATCTTTTTAATTTTCTCTGGCGCGTTACTTAGTATAGTTAACCAAGTGGGCGACCTTGTTGAAAGTTATATAAAGCGTAAAGTTGGCTTAAAAGATATGGGCAATATCTTCCCTGGTCACGGTGGTATGCTTGATAGAGTTGATGGATTATCTTTCGTTAGCTTAGTAACTTTTGTAATTTATTCATTTTTAGTATAAAAAAAGGATATACTTTATTATGATAAAAATAGCGCTATTAGGTAGTACGGGTTCGATAGGAACGCAAGTTTTAAACGTTGTCGACCGTTACCCTGATAAATTTAAAATAGTAAGTTTAGCGGCAGGAACTAACGCCGAACTTTTAGAAAAGCAAATTAACAAATATAAGCCACGCATAGCAACTATTGCCGATGCTAAATCGCTTTTCAAAATTCGCGAAGTGCCTAGCGAAACTTCACTTTATTACGGCGAAAACGCAAGTTTACACGCCGTTACTGAAGATGCCGACGTGGTGTTTTCAGCAATGGTGGGGTTTAGTGGTTTAAGTGCCGTTCATTACGCCGTTAGTCAAGGTAAAACGGTAGCGCTTGCTAATAAAGAAACGCTTGTTGCCGGTGGCGAAATTATAACTAACCTTGCTAAACAAACGGGCAGTAAAATTATTCCCGTTGATAGCGAACACTCTGCAATATGGCAAGCGTTAAACTTTAACGCTGAAAAAGAGTTTAGTAAACTTATTATAACTGCGTCGGGTGGGGCGTTTAGAAACAAAACGCTTAGCGAGCTTGAAACGGTAACAAGTTACGACGCGTTAAATCACCCAACTTGGAAGATGGGTAAAAAAATCACTATCGACTGTGCCACGATGATGAACAAGGCTTTTGAGGTTATTGAGGCTATGTGGCTTTTCAATGCTCCAAAAAGCAAAATCGACGTGCTTATTCACCCAGAAAGCATAGTGCATAGTATGGTAGAGTTTAGCGACGGTGCCGTTATTGCTCAAATGGGCGTACCGTCAATGGAACTTCCTATTCAACTTGCTTTAACTTATCCAAACAGGTTTGAAATTCCTAACAATACCTTAAATTTAGCAGGAAAAAGCCTTAATTTCTTACCGCTTGATAGAGAAAAATATCCTTGTTTTGCTATCAGCGAAAAGGCAATTGAAATGGGTTATAACTTTCCTTGCGCGTTAAGTGGTGCTGACGAAAGCGCCGTTGAACTTTTCTTACAAGGCAAGATAAAATATACTGAAATTGCTACCTATATTGAATACGCTTTATCTAAAACGGATAAACTTTCGGTAACTTACGATAATTTAGTTTATACCGACGGTATGGCGCGTAAATTAGTTAACGACTTATATTTAAAACGGAGTAAATAATGAATTTATTATCTTTTGCAAGCGTTATGAGTACGATAGGCTCGGTTGCGCTTGCAATATTAGTTTTGCTTTTAATGATAACGGTGCACGAATTAGGGCACTATATAGCAGGCAAAATTTTTAAATTTAAAATAAACGAATTTGCAATAGGTATGGGTCCTGCCATTTTCAAGCGCAAAAACGAAAAAACTGGCGAAGTTTTTTCAATTCGTATATTTCCACTTGGTGGTTATTGCGCGTTTGAAGGGGAAGATGAAGACTTAGATTCGCCTAACGCTTTTAACAAAAAAGAGCCGTGGAAACGAATTATAGTTTTAATTGCCGGCGCAACTATGAACTTTATTTTAGGTTTAATTTTGCTTACCGTATGCGTTGGAGCGTACGGTCAGTCGGCTGTTGAAACTTACGATATTAAGCCGTCAACAAACGCTATTATTAGTGAAAATTCCCTTAAAAACGATGACGTTATTTTAAAAATAAACGGCAAAAACATTTATATGGCAACTGACTTTACCAGTGTGCTTAAAGGCTTTAAAGAAGGCGATATAGTTGCCGTTGAAGTTAAAGACGCAACTGGTAAAAAAGTAACCCGTAACGTATATTTACGCAATGACCCCGTTGGCGAAAATTTAATTGACGTAATTCCGTCGTATACTGCGCTTGGTATTTCAACAATACAAAAAGTACAACCAACTGAAGAAAACTCTAAACTTAAATTGGGCGACTATATTATGGCGTTTAACGACGGCGACAACGGTAGTTTAGGAACGCCTATTTACTACGCAAGCGAATTAGTAGATAAAGCGCGTACCCTTTCGGTAGGCGATAAGTTAGAGTTTTACGTTCTAAGAACTGAAAACGGCGAGAAAAAAAACGTATTAATTTCAGTTGATATTAACGATTCGTTTACGTCGTATAACGATACGGCAGTGCTTAGTTATATAGGCATTTTATCAACCGATACTTACCTTAAATATTCACCTAAAACTGTATACTTTACTTTCTTTGAAAGTATAGGTAGAGGGTTTGGTTATTCTATTAACGTTGGTGGAACTATTTTCACAACTCTTGGCGAACTTTTAACTGGTAAACTTGGTATAGAAAACGTTGGTGGGCCTATCACCACAATTACTGCCACAAGCGAAAGCATACGCCTTGGTGGAACACAATATTTGCTTGATATAGCAGGCTTTATAGGTATTAACCTTGCCGTGTTTAACTTATTACCTATTCCAGCACTTGACGGTAGCCGTGTAGTATTTTGCGCTATTGAATGGATACGCAAAAAACCAGTAAACAGAAAAATTGAAGGTATTATCCACGCCGTTGGTATATTAGTATTATTAGGGTTTTCTATTTTAGTTGACATTTTACAACTATTCTAAAGCGTTATAAACTGCGTTATGCGTCGTTTACTACAAAATATTATTGACCCCAATAACCAACAAGGTTAATTGTGTCCAAAATATTTTGTGAGCCTCGCCTAACTTGTTTCTAACACTTTAGTAAAAAACATAAAAACGCCTGTGAGAAATCACGGGCTTTTTTCGCGCCTCGTCTTGCTTGTTACTAAACTTTTAGACTGTTTAATAAACAATTAGCAAGGTCTATTGTAACCAAAAAATTTTATGAGCCTCGCCTAACTTGTTTCTAACACTTTAATAAAAATTATAAAAACGCTTTGCGAAAACGCAAGGCGTTTTTTATTAAAAAACGAAATTTAAGTTAAAAAATAGCCGTTCAAATAAAAACAGTTGTAAAAAGTAGTTAACTGTGCTAAAATAATAAGGTATGAAAGCAGTTGAAATTAAAAACTTATCTTTCAAATACGAAGAAGAAACTTCTTTCGTTATAAACAACCTTTCGTTAACCGTTGAAAAGGGTGAATTTTTATGCGTTTTAGGTGAAAACGGTAGTGGCAAATCTACGTTAGCACGCCTAATAAACGGTCTTTTACCGTGCACTGATGGTGAAATTAAAGTTTTAGGCGTATCTACTAAAAACAAGGCTAACTTATACGAAGTTCGAAAAAACGTTGGTATGGTGTTTCAAAACCCTGACAACCAAATGGTAGCCACTATTGTTGAAGACGATATTGCATTTGGTCCTGAAAACCTTGGCGTTCCACCTGCCGAAATAGGCGAGCGTATCGACTTTGCCTTAAAGGCAACGGATATGGAAGCCTTCCGTTACCATCAAGGTCAGCGCTTATCGGGTGGGCAAAAACAACGCATAGCAATAGCAGGCGCGCTTGCAGTAAAACCACAAATTTTAATTTTAGACGAATCTACTGCAATGCTTGACCCTAAAGGTAGACGCGAAGTGCTTTCAGTTGTTAAAAAACTTAACGAAGAAGGCATTACCGTTATTGCCATTACGCATTATATGGACGAAGCCGTTATGGCAGATAGAGTAATAATAATGCACCGTGGCGAAATTGTTAAGCAAGGCACTCCACATGAAATTTTTAGTTTAGGAAGCGAACTTTCGGCGTACGGGTTAGAAGTGCCACGCGCCGTATATATTAAAAACGAACTTAAAAAAGCAGGCTTACCTATAAGCGATAACGTTTTAACTGAAAACGAACTTTCTTTAGAATTATGCAAATTATTTCAAAAGGTTTAACTTATACCTACAATCCAAAAACTGAATTTAAAAAGACGGCTTTAAATGGTGTCGACCTTGAAATTAACGAGGGCGACTTTTTCGGCATAATTGGACAAACTGGCAGTGGTAAATCAACCTTTATTCAGCATTTAAACGGCTTAATTCCCGTTCAAAACGGCACGCTTACCGTTGGCGAATACAACTTGTCAAGTGGCGTTAAAAAGGATAAAAAGGCGCTTAAAACCCTTCGTAGTAAGGTGGGCATGGTGTTCCAGTATCCCGAATACCAACTTTTTGCCGAAACCGTTTATGACGACGTTGCTTTTGGTATAAAAAACTTTTTTCCTACGCTTAGCGAAGAAGAAGTTGAAGCGTCTGTTGAAAACGCGCTTACACTTGTTGGACTTAATTATAACGAAGTAAAAAACAAGTCGCCGTTTGAACTTTCGGGTGGGCAAAAACGCAGGGTTGCTATTGCAGGCGTGTTAGTAACCAAGCCAGAAGTTTTAATTTTAGACGAGCCGGTGGCGGGCTTAGACCCTAACGGCAAAAAGCAACTTTTAAAAATTTTACACGACATACACTTTAAAAGTGTAAAAACTATAATTATCGTTTCGCACGATATGGATGAAGTGTGTGAAAACTGCAATAAAATTGCCGTGTTTAGCGAAGGTAAAGTAGTTGAGTGCAACTCTCCTGAACTTTTATTTTCATCAGCAAAAAAACTTGAAGATTTGCGTTTAGACCTTCCTATAACTGCAAAAATAACTGAAAAATTAAAAGAACAAGGCGTTGAAATCGAAACCGATTATAAAATTGACGATTTTATTTACGCCGTTAAAAAAAGGTATTTAAACATTTAATTATATGCTTAGCGACGTAACTTTTGGGCAATATTATCCAGCGTCAAGTTTCGTTCATAAAATGGACGCAAGGGTAAAATTATTGCTTTTAATTGCATATATCGTTTTAATTTTCGTGGTAAAAAACTTCTACGGATTCCTTTTGGCAACCTTATTTTTCTTACTTGCTACTTTCTTTTCAAAAGTGCCGTTACTTGAAGTTTTAAAAAGCGTAAAAGCCATAATTTTAATAGTTTTAATTACCGTAATTTTAAACTTATTTTTCTATCAGGTAGAAAACCCAACCGTTTTATTAGAGTGGGGCTTTATAGTAATTACTAAAGAAGCGCTTATTTTTTCAGCCTTTATGGCGCTTAGGCTTATTTTACTTGTTTTAGGTAGCAGTATTTTAAGTTTAACAACTACACCAGTTGCCCTTACTGACGGTATTGAAAGTTTACTTTCTCCACTTAAAGTTATAAAATTCCCTGTGCACGAACTTGCTTTAATAATGAGTATAGCGCTTAGGTTTATACCTATTTTAATGAGCGAAACAGACAGAATTATTATGGCACAAAAAGCGCGTGGGGCAGACTTTGATAGTGGTAATATTTTCAAGCGTGCTACGGCAATGATACCAGTTTTAATACCACTTTTAATAAGTGCTTTCCGTCGTGCCGACGAACTTGGCGACGCTATGGACGCGCGTTGTTATAGTGGTTCTACAAACCGTACAAAATTTAAAAAACTTACTCTTACGTGGCGCGATTTAGTTGCCACCATAGTTACCGTAACTATAATTACGGGCGTAATTTTATTAAACACGTTTATGGGGGTAATTATATGAAAACTAACGTATTGTTAACCCTTTCTTACGACGGAACAAATTTTTACGGATATCAAGTTCAACCAAACAAGCGTACCGTTCAAAGCGAACTTGAAAAGGCAATTTTTTCTTTAACGGGCGAAACTGTTAAAACGGTTGCAAGTGGTAGAACGGATAGTGGCGTGCACGCCGTTGACCAAAAGGTTAATTTTATAACTTCGTCTACTATTCCTGCTGAAAAATTTTGCGACGCGTTAAACGTATATCTTCCAAGCGACGTTAAAGTTTTAAAAAGCAAAAAGGTAAGTAAAACCTTTAACGCAAGATACTCAGCAAAGAAAAAAACCTACGTTTACAATTGTTATTTTTCTAAAATAGCGTTGCCGTTAGAAGATAGATACGCTGTAAAAATTCCAGAAAAAGTTGACGTAAATTTAATAAAACAAGGCATAACTATTTTGCAAGGTACTAACGATTATAAGTGCTTTTTAGCAAGTGGAAGTTCGGTTAAAAACACAGTTCGCACCATTTATAAAGCAAGCGTTACTAAAACAAAAAACGGCTTAAAATTCACTTTTACAGGCAACGGATTTTTGTATAATATGGTAAGAATTATGGTAGGAACGCTTATTGAAATAGGCTTAAAAACCAAAACTGTTAACGATTTAAAAACGGCACTTTTAACTGGAAACAGAAAGTTAGTAGGCAAAACTATGCCACCTAACGGACTTACTTTACAAAAAGTAATATACTAAATTAAATACTAAAGTATTTTGTAAAAGTGCGTTAAATTGCTTGACAATTACGCGTAATTTTAATAAAATAGTCAATGCGATAATAAGTTTATCTTTTGAATTAGCCCCTTAAAAGTTAAACTGACGATAAAAATTATTATAATCAGGAGAATAAACATGAAAACTTTCATGGCAAAAAACGGTCAAATTGAAAGAAAGTGGTACGTTGTTGATGCGTCTGGTATGGCACTTGGTCGTCTTGCATCACAAGTTGCTGCAATTTTACGTGGTAAAAACAAACCTACGTTCACACCTAACGTTGACACAGGTGACCACGTTATCGTTATCAATACCGATAAAGTAGTATTAACTGGTAAGAAGCTTGATCAAAAGTACTATACTTACCACACCGGATATATTGGTGGTCTTAAACAAATCCCTTACAGCAAAATGATGGCTGAAAAGTCAGACCTTGCTGTGTATGAAGCTATCAAAGGTATGCTTCCAAAGAACAGTCTTGGCAGACAAATGATTACTAAACTTCGCGTATACAAAGGCGCAGAACATAATCATACTGCTCAACAACCTGTTGAACTTAAACTTGACAAGTAATCGGAGGTAACATATGGCTAAAGTAGCATCTAAAAAGAAACTCCAATTCTGGGGTACTGGTAGAAGAAAAAAAGCAGTTGCTCGTGTAAGACTTATTCCGGGTGGTGCTGGTAACATCGTTATTAACAAACGTAGTATCGACGATTACTGTGACCTTGAAACTGTTAAACTTATTATTAAACAACCGCTTGTATTAACTGATACACTCACTAAATATGACGTATTTGTAAACGTTGTAGGTGGTGGTTTCACTGGTCAAGCAGGTGCAATCCGTCACGGTATTTCTCGTGCTTTAATCATCGCTGAACCAGAACTTCGCGGTGAACTTAAAAAAGCAGGTTTCTTAACAAGAGACCCTCGTATGAAAGAACGTAAGAAATACGGTCTTAAGAAGGCTCGTAGAGCTCCACAATTCTCTAAACGTTAATCTTTTTAACGGCTTTCTTACATCGTTATACATTGTTATTTCAAAAAAGGCAGAACGTAATGACCAACAAGGTCTATTACGACCTGCCTTTTTCTTATGCCTCGTCTAACTTGCAATAAAGCCGTTAATGGAATATAAACGGCGCAATACTTCGTTTCATCAAAAAAGGTAGTCCACAATGACCAACAAGGTCTATTGTGACCTATCTTTTTTTCGCGCCTTGTCTTGCTTGTTTCTACGTCCCTTAAATAGTTTAACGTATAACTTGCAATAAAGCCGTTTATATGCCCCTTAAATAGTTTAACGTATAACTTGCAATAAAGCCGTTAATGGAATATAAACGTCGCAATACTTTTTTCGCGCCTTGTCTTGCTTGTTTCTACGTTCCTTATTACAACATAATATTAAAAAGGCACGAACAAAGCGTTCGTGCCTTTATCTATATATAATATATTAAAATATACCTTTATTATACTTAAACATAGCGTAGAATATAAAGCCAAGCCCTACAAGTAAGCCACCTATCATAAAAACTAAACCTATAATGTCAAGTGTAGCGTTGTTGTTGAAAAAAGCTATTAGTGAAAATATGCCTGAAACTATCATCATTACACCAATAATAATACAACCTATACCAACAGTTTTGCCAAAAGGAAGAATATCTTCTTCTTTAACGCGTTTAGTGTGATATTTATGTAAAAAAGTAATATTGCCTTGCGTGTTTTTCACACCTAAAATAATTAAAACTATGCCAACAATAAAATTACCTATAGCGTAATCCATAAAGCCCCCAAATAACTATATTTTAATTTTATCATAAATTATTATATTTGTAAACAAGTTGTTGTTAAACTTAATTATTTGTGGTATAATTTAACTATGAAAACAAAATTATTAAAGGTGTTAACCTTACTTACAATATTTATATTTTCTGCGCTTTTATGTGTGGCGTGCGCTCCTAAACAGTTTGAAGGAATATCGCTTAATAACGTTACGGTAACGTATTCGCAGTCTGGCCACAACGTAACTATCGTGGGTGCTGAAAAATACCCAAACGCCACTTTTAGTTTAAGTGAAGATAGGTTTGACGCAGGCGTTTACACTCAAACCCTTACCGTTACGCAAAGTGGGTATGAAGATTTTACTACGACGGCAACGTTAACTATAAACAAAGCAAATCCAGAAAATTTATTACCACAATGTGAAAACGGCAGTTTAATTAATACCACTTTAAAAGTGGTGTATACGGGCGCGCCTATAACGGTAACTGCTTTTACTAATTACGAACAACGCCCTTACGCCACCGTAGAATACTACCAAGGCGAAACAAAGTTAAATTCTGCGCCTACAAATGCAGGTACTTATACAGATAAACTTTACGTTCCTGAAACAACTAACTATAACGCTTATACTAAAGTTTACGGGCTTGAAATTGTAGAGCCTCAATACACGGCAACTTTTAAAATTTTAAACCCTTTAACTAACGAACTTGAAGACCTTACTGAAGACGCGCCAAGCGTTATTCCAGTAAGCCGTAATAATGAGTTTATTGTTCCTACCGAGTTTGACGTAACTAATAAATTTAACGGCTACACCTTTATAGGTTGGTACGTTGATAACGAGCCTATTCACACTGTTTACGACTATAATAAAAACGTAACCGTAGTAGCAAAATATGAAGTAGATTTTAGTAATTTAACAATAAATTGTTTAGGCGATAGTTTGACTGCTGGGATTTTACCTAATTATCAAATAATGGAAAAGCCATATCCTGCCTTGTTACAAGAAGTTTTAGGAGTTAAAAAAGTAAATAATTATGGTGTTGGTGGTAGATTTTTGTCTTTAGATTATCCAGACACAATGTGTAACGTTTATTCAACTATGGTTGATGCTGATATAATTTCCGTTATGGGTGGCACAAACGACGTTTTATCTTTTGGTACTGCTAAAGGCGTGTTAGGTACTTTAAATGATACTGACAAAAGTACAATTTATGGTGCTTTAGATTGTTTATGCCGTGGTTTAAAAGAAAAATATCCTAATTCATATATATTTTTTATGACACCCTTTGCGTTGGCTGATATACGCGATATAGATTGTTTAAACAACTCTGGTTTTTCATTAAATGACGTAAATACTGCAATTAAAATAGTGTGTACGAGATATAATATTGACGTTTTCGATGTATACAATGAGTGTGATTTTAAAGCGCAAGCAAATTATGAAACGTCTTTAGGTATTGGTGACGGCATACACCCTAATCAACAGTTTATAAATTTGTTTACTTCTAAATTGGCACAATTTATAAAAGATAACTATAATAAATAACGTAAAAACCATTGCAAAGCGCAATGGTTTTTTATTTACGACCTTATTTTACAAAATAGCCCGTAATTTGCTAAAAATCGCCGTTTCTATATATAAAACGGTATGTTAAAATATAACCGTGCTTATTACGAAAGATAGATATTTTTGACTTAATAAGGAGTTTTTATGTATTCTAACCAAACAAAAGTGGTTATACTTCAAGATAACGCCGTGGCAATTGAAGAACTTGTTGCTACGATAGGTGAAATGGATAATTTTTCGGTGGCAGGCAGTTCCGTTGACGGCGAAGAAGGTTTAAAAATTATAACTAGCGTTAAGCCAAATGTAATTATTTTAGGCTTAATTTTACAAAGCATTGACGGGTTTGAGGTTTTAAATAGGCTTAAGCAAGAAAAGTTAAACGCTAAAATAATAGTTTTAAGTTCCTTTACGCGTGACGCTATCGTTAGGCGTGCGCTTGATATGGGCGCGTCGTATTATATGGTTAAGCCGTACAAAAGTGAAATTTTAAAAGCGCGCCTTACCGAACTTGTTAGTGAAGATGCCGTTAGCCAAACAAAAACTGAAATTAAAAACGACGTTCCGTATATAAAACGCACGTCGCTTGATGAAAAAATAAGCAAAATTTTTATATCGGTTGGTATTCCACCACATATTAAAGGCTATTATTATTTGCGTGAAGGCGTAAAAATGGCAGTTGAAAGCCCCGACGTTATTAACAACATTACCAAAAAACTATATCCTAAAATAGGCGAAAAGTTTGATACAAGCGCGTCTAAGGTAGAAAGGGCTATTCGCCACGCTATCGAAGTTGCTTGGAATAGGGGCAGAATTGACGTTATAAACACTATGTTAGGCATACGCGCGTACATAGGTAACGAAAAGCCAACCAACGGTGAATTTATCGCTTTAATTGCTGATAAAATGCTACTTGAAGGGGCGTAATAGTTAAAAAATACACAAAAATTTAAAAAAATGCAAAAAAATGTTAAAAAAGTGTTTACAAATTTATTAAGTGTGATTATAATAACATAGCAATTATAATTAAAGGAGTTTGTAAATGCCTAATTACATTTTATGTCCAAGGTGTGAACTTAATTATATTTTAGATAACGAAGAGTATTGCGACGTTTGTAAAGCCGACTTAAAACTTGGCCCTAAACTTATGTTTACAGCGCAAGACGACGACTTTGAAAAAATTTTATGTCCTATTTGCAAAACAAGATACATTGAAAGTGAAGAATACACTGCTTGTGAATATTGCCGTAACGACGCTTTACGTAAAAACGACCACGAGCCTGACGTGTTAGACGATGCTGACGACGAATCGTGGAGAC
>JAGBYC010000162.1 GCA_017628935.1 Clostridia bacterium
CGTTTTAGAAATTATAGCGTAAGCGCCGTTAACGTCGCCGTCTTTTACCTTTGAAATAAAGCCTGGAATATCAATGTTAACTGGGCAACCCTTTACGCAAACTGGATTTTTACAGTTTAAGCAACGCATAGCCTCTTCTTTAGCAGTTTCAATATCATAGCCAAGCGCAACTTCGCTAAAGTTTTTGCTACGTTCTTTAGCGTCTTGCATAGGCATTGCGCATTTTTTCAAACTCATATTAAAAGCCATAATTACTTAACCTCCTGCTTGAAAAGATTGCACGATTCTTCGTATTGATGAACTTCAAAGTCTTTATAGGTAGCAGAGCGTGATTGCGCTTCATCAAAATCAATTTCATAGCCGTTAAAGTCAGGGCCGTCAACACACGCGAATTTAGTAATTTTTTCACCGTTACGGTTTAAAGTTAAACGGCAACCACCACACATACCAGTTCCGTCAATCATAACTGGGTTCATTGATACCGTGCAAGGAATACCCGTAGGCTTAGTTGCTAAAACAACAAACTTCATCATTACAAGTGGGCCGATAGCAATAACTTAATCAAACTTTTCACCGTTAGCAAAGTATTCGTTAAGAGGAACGCAAACGTTACCTTGGCGACCGTAAGAACCGTCGTCTGTCATAACAACTACATCGTCAGAACACGCTTTAAATTCGTCTTCTAAAATAACTAAATCTTTATTTCTAAACCCGATAATAGACGTAACTTTTGCGCCTTGGCGTTTTAATTTTTGCGCGATAGGTAACGCGATAGCACAACCTACGCCACCACCAACGATACATACGTTTTTAAGGTTTTCAGTTTCCGTAGCCTTACCAAGTGGACCAACAAAGTCTTGAATATACTCACCTTCGTTTTTAAGGTTAAGTTTATAAGTTGTTGCACCTACTATTTGGAAAATAATTCTAATAGTGCCTTCATCACGCGAATAGCCTGCAACGGTAAGTGGAATACGTTCGCCTTCTTCATCTACTCTTAAAATAATAAATTGACCTGCTTGTGCTTTTTTAGCAACTAACGGCGCGTAAATATCCATTTGCGTTACCGTAGGATTAAGCGATTTTTTAGAAACGATTTTAAACATATTGCTCCTTTTAAGTTATAATTGATAACTACCAATTAAGTTTAACATATTTTTTTAGTAATTTCAATAAATTACAATATTATTTTTACCTTTACTTTATAAAAGTAACCCTTTTAAACAATTTTACGTATTATAAATTGAGCGCGTAATTTACAAAGGATTGATTTTATATGTGCATTTTTAATAATTGCTGTAACAACTTAAGAAATAATTGTGCTAACTCTAACCCTCCCGTTATAGTTAAACCCGTTTATATCCCTGGTCCTCGTGGGCCGATGGGACCACAAGGCGTTCAAGGTAGGCAAGGCCCTACCGGACCTCAAGGTCCACAAGGTATTCAAGGTGCTACGGGTGCAACTGGCGCTACCGGTCCTCAAGGACCTATCGGTTTAACTGGCGCTACCGGTCCTCAAGGCCCTATCGGTTTAACTGGCCCTCAAGGTCCTCAAGGTGAAGTGGGCGCTACTGCTACTAACGACGCGTTATACTCTACTGCAACGGCTACCGTTACGGAAGGCTCACAAGTACCTTTAACAACTACCGTGGCGTTACCTGACACTACTATCACGGTTACTGACGGTGCCGTTACTTTAACCGAAGGTTACTACCTTATTAATTACGGCTTCGACTCTGCTACCGATACCGTTAACACTTTAAACTTGCTTGTTAACGGTGTAGAATACGATACTTTGTCGGGCGCGTTAAGTGGCGATAGAACGGTTATAGTTAACGCAAGCAACGGAACTACCTTAACTTTAGAAAACGGTAGTGCTAATACTTTTACTAACTCTAACTTCTATTTAACTGCAACTAAAATTGCCTAAAAAACTACCGCGTAGCGAATTTTCGCTACGCGGTTTAAAATTATATAATTATATTGCAAAGTAAAACGGCTAATACCGCTAATACTGCAACTTCTACAAGCGAACGCTTTGAAAGTGCCGCTATAAGCGCAACGCCCGTTCCTACACACGCCGAAATAGTGCTACCAGTACAGTAAAATATTGCAGGAAAAGTCATTGCTGAAAGTACGGCGTAAGGCACGTAATAAAGTAAACTGTTTATAAACGTTGATTTTATTTTTTGACGTAAAAATACAAAAGGTATCATACGAATTAAATAAGTTACGCCTGCCATTACCACAACTAATAATATCATATAAAGAGTGTTATTGTTCATCAATATCCTCCTTATCAAGCATCTCGTCGTCAAACGGTACTGGGAATATTAACGCCCCCACAACAGACGCAATAAGTGCGCAAACTACGTATACTATACCTGAATTTATCCATTGCAAATGTGGGTCGAAAGTAAGTGCGCAAGAAAGTGCGATACTTATAACTATTACTGGTATTACCTTTTTGTTTTGCATAGCCGTTGGAATAATTATTGCTATAAACATAGCGTATAACGCTATATTTAACGCGCTAACTATAACTTCTGGCAATACGTCGCCCATTACAGCGCCTAAAATCGTGCCAGTAGTCCAGCCTATGTACGGCAAGGTTATTAGGCCTAACATATAATTTCGTGTAACCGGCTTTTCGTTTGAAACGGCTACGGCAAAAATTTCGTCCGTTATACCAAAGGAGCATATAATTCTATCTAAAACGCTAAATTTTTCATCTAATTTTTGCGTTAAAGTTAAACTCATTAAAAAATATCTTGCGTTTATTACAAGTTGAGTGAAAATAATTTCAAAAACGGTGCCTAAAACTGCTATTATAGCAACGCCTGCAAGTTGCCCAGCGCTTGTTAAGTTGGTTGCCGAAATAAATAACGCTATTAACTTTGGTACGCCTAAACTAACGGCTGTTACGCCGAAAGCAAACGAAACGGATAAATAACCTAACGCGATAGGCACACCGTCTTTTATTCCATTTTTATAAGTTAAAGCGCTATCTATCATATTTTACCTATAACTAATTTACTTTTGTAATTCTAACTTTTTTTGAATTTTAAATTCACGCGTAACGAATATCATTGCAACGCTAAATGAAACAACGTCGGAAATAGGGCCTGCAAATAAAATACCGTCAAGACCCATAAACGTTGGTAAAATTACCACAAGTGGTAAAAATAAAAATACTTGACGTGAAAGCGATAATACAATGCCGATAAGTGGTTTGCCGATAGCCGAAAATAAGTTCGATGAGAAAATTTGTATTCCTACAAAAGTTAAGCACGATAAGAATATTCGCATAAACTTAACGGCAAACTCAAAGTAAAGTTCGTTACCATC
>JAGBYC010000163.1 GCA_017628935.1 Clostridia bacterium
GAAATTTCAACGAAAGGCGCTAAGTGTGGAAGCGAAATACTTTGACCACCGTATTGTGAAGATGCAAATTGAGCAATAATTTGCGTAGCAATATTACAAGCAGTTGAAAAACTGTGTGGCTTTTCAATAAGCGTGCCTGAAATTACCGTGCCATTTTGAAGCATATCTTCAAGGTTAACAAGGTCACAGTTATGCATACGTTGTGCGTAATAGTCAGCATCGTGGAAGTGAATTTCGCCTCTGTCGTGCGCTTTAACGATATCTTCAGGAAGTAAAATACGGCGTGTAATATCTTTAGAAACTTCACCAGCCATATAGTCACGTTGAACGCTGTTTACGGTTGGGTTTTTATTAGAGTTTTCTTGCTTAACTTCTTCGTTATTGCAATCGATAAGCGACATAATTTGGTTATCGGTTGTATTTGATTTACGAACGAGTTCACGCTTATAACGATAAGTGATATATGTTCTTGCAAGGTTAAACGCGCCGTAACGCATAATTTCATTTTCAACTAAGTCTTGAATTTCTTCTACGCCAAGAGCACGGCTTCTTGAAGAACAAGCCTTTTCAACCGTTTTAGCAAGTTCGTCAATTTGTTCATTAGTAATACGGTCGCCTGCTGCAACTTCGTTATTAGCAGTTTCAACGGCTTTAATAATTTTATCTAAATCAAATTCTACTTCTGCTCCGCTTCTCTTAATAATCTTCATATGTTACCTCTTTAAAATACTGTTTTTCGTGGTGCTTTTATAGTATATCACATTTTAATAAAAAGATGTGTTGCAAAAGCAACAATTTTAAAAATATTTTAAGAAAAAACACAATATATTGTGGTAGCCTTATTAAACCCTAACACTATATATTGTAATATTAGCAAATTTTAGCACTTATTATTACGTATATATACTATATATTATATATAGATAGCAAAATAAAAAAGCCGACGCGTTTTGCGTCGGCTTAAATTTAAAAATTATTCTTTAGTAATTAAGTCGCTATATCTATCTTCGTAGTATTCAACTTTAGACTTGTTAGCGTTAATAAAGCTTGTTGCTTTGTTGTTTACTTCGCCAGCAACTACAACGTTAAGCTTGTATTCTTTAAATTGATAAGGAATTTCATTTTCATTAGTTAACTTGTTTTCAAACGTTGCTTTATCCATTACAGTTTTACCAGTTCCAACAATAACTTTTGAACAAAGCATAACGTGAACGCCGTAATCAGTAGTAACTGCACCGATAGCGCCTTCACCAAGGGCAACTAAGTCTTTAGCCTTATTAGCAAACTCTTTAACGTAAGTTGTTGAAGAAGTTAATGGCGAGTATATATAACCGTAAGTTTCACTAAGTGAGCCTGAGTCAGTGCTATAAGCAAAAATAAGGTCACGGAAATTGTCAACGTCTTTTTCGCCTAAAGTTCTTTCAATATTTGTTACAGCCCAGTTTTCACCAACTAAAGCAACGCCCATAACTTTTTCAAAAGTGGTTTTAAAGTTGTTATAAGTGACGTCGGTTGCTGTTATTTTGCCGTAATTGTAGCCAGTTTTGCTTTTGCCGTAGCTATCAAGATATTCGTAAGGTTTAGCGTTTTTAATAGTACCGTTAAACTCACGTAAATTTTCGTTTTTAACGTAACTTTCTTTAAACGTGAATTTATTGTTTACATCGTCGTATTCGCCATAACCAGAATAAATCCAGCTTACGCGTTGGTCTTTAGCAACTAAAGTAGAAACAAGGCTGTCACGGTACGCTTCAATTTCACCGTTTGTTACGTTGCTTTTTGCTTTGTAAGCGTTTAATAACGTAGTTTGCATTTCGTCAAAACCGATTAAAAGGTTCATAACGTAACCGTAACCGTTTTTAACGCCTGCAGTACCTGGGTGGTAAACTACGAAAGTATCTTCTCCACTTTCAGAAAGCGCTGTTTCATAACTTTCAGTTGAGCCTTCAAAATCAGCAATTTGAGTATTGAAAAGGTTTACGTATTCAGCGTATAAAGTGTTAACGTCAATTTTCTTTTCAAGTTCGTTTTGAAGTGCTAATTTATATTTAGATACAATTTGGTTTTCGTAAGTAGTAGTTAATGCGTCGTTAAAGTAAGAAAGCGCTAAAACACCGTCAGTTGTAGTAGGAGCTACTTTTGCTTCTTCTTCAGTAATTAAACCTGCTTTTTTAAGCGAACGAATAATTTTAATAAGTGCCGACTTGCCTTCTTTATCTTTAATAAAGTTTTCAAATTGGTCGTTATACGCTTTATAAAAATTATAAGTTAAATCGTATGTATTAGTGTAACCTTCAGTGCTGAAAGTAATGCCGGTATCTTTTATTTTTTCAATGCTTTTTAACGTATCTTCATCAATTTTACTTAACTCATCGTCGTTTTTAAGTTACCATTCGTTACCAGTTTCAGTTGCAGGTTGAGTTAAAGTTGCACGGCTTGTTACAGAATAAACTTCGTAAGGGTCAACTTCAGTTTCGTCTTCTTCGTCGTATGAATCGATAAGTGATTTAATACCAGTTAAAACTGAGTATCTTGAATATTCATATTCGTAAGGAGATAAATATTCTTCAAGTTTAGTGTCTTTACTAATATTTATGCTTGTAAAAGCGTTATTTTTTGCGTTTTTACCGTCACTTAAATCGCCTGCTAAAACGTGTTCGATAGAAGTTCTATCACCATAAGCAACTTCACTTGCTTGAACGAAATACGATTTTTGTGGAGCGCCTACCGTGCCGGTTGCTTTTGCTAATTCTAAACGCGCTTGTTGGCTAATAATTCTATTTTCAACTAAGTCGGTTAAAATAAGGTCGTAAGTGTCGCTTGTTGTATAACCGTAATATTGTTCGTAAGTATAACCGTACGAATTGTATTCTGAAACCATTTGACGTTTATAAATTTTTTCATCAAACTCGTCACTAATAGCAACTTTAGCAACGATTTGTTTCATATCTCTTTCAACGTTAGTAGTGATAAGGTCGCAGCCTGCTAAAGTGCCTATGGCAAGTGCGCCTGCTATAACTAACGATACAAGTTTAGTAATAAATTTTTTCATATATATCTCCGAATAGGTATACTTGTTTA
>JAGBYC010000164.1 GCA_017628935.1 Clostridia bacterium
CGTCGCTAAGCCAAATTTTATTTACGGCGTCGCTTTGTATTTTAAAGTCGCCACGTGGTGAGTAAGATAAACTACCCACTTTTACCACGTCTGGGACGAAGTTACGCTTGAACTGTTGAACGAAAAATCTTTTATAAAAGTTTTTAAGCCATTTTAAAATGGTGGCATTATCAAACAAGCCTTCAAAAGCGCATTTTGCTACGGCGTATAATTTTTTAGGACCATAACCTTTATTAAGCGCGTTATAAATATAAAAATCGTGTAAAATATACGGACCAACTATGTCTTCAGTTTTTTGCTTAATTTCTTCTCCAGTAGGTGGAATAAGTTCAGGCGAAACAGGGGTGTCTAAAACGTCGTTTAAAACGGCTTTAATATCTTTACCAAGCCTATCAGCCTCATAACCAACTAAATAGCGTATAAGCGTTTTAGGAACGTTTGCGTTAACTGAATACATACTCATATGGTCACCGTTATAAGTCGCCCAACCAAGCGCCATTTCAGAAAGGTCGCCCGTGCCTATAACTATGCCGTTATATTTATTAGCAACGTCCATTAACACTTGCGTTCTTTCACGCGCTTGTGCGTTTTCAAAGGTAACGTCGGTAACGGTAGCGTCGTGCCCGATATCTTTAAAATGCGTTAAAACGGAATTTTTAATATTTATTTCCTTAAGCGTTACGTTAAGCGCGTTTGACATTTTTATAGCGTTGTTTTTAGTTCTTTCAGTTGTGCCAAAGCAAGGCATAGTAACGGCTAAAATATCTTTCGAACTTTTGCCTATAATATCCATTGCGCGCTTACATACTAAAAGCGCAAGCGTGCTGTCAAGCCCACCCGAAACACCTAAAACAAGTGTTTTAGCATTAATATGTTTAATGCGTTTAACTAAGCCTTGCGCTTGAACGTTAAGTATAAACTCTGCACGCTTAGTAAGTTCACTATTAGTTGTTGGTATGAAAGGAGTTTTATTAAACTTTCTATCAAAACAAGTAAAATTAACGTTACCGTTAAAGTTAACTACGTTAACTTCACTACAAAGTTCTACGTTTTGACGCGTTCTTTTATAAGCAAGATACGATACGTCTACGTCGGTTATCGTTAAGCCGGTAGTAAACGGATTGCTTTTTGCTAAAACCGTGCCGTTTTCAATAATTATATTGCCACCTGCGTAAACACAGTCGGTAGTGCTTTCGCCAAGCCCAGCGTTAGCGTATACGTAACTTGACACGTTTTTATAACTTTCGGCAGTAAGCACAGTTTCAACCTTTTCACTACTACCAACTATTTCATAATTTGCTGACGGATTTACCACTATATTTGCAATTTTTACGGCGTTTACGTTTGAACTTGGGTTGAAAATATCTTCACCCACTTGAACTGCAACGCTAAAATCATAAAAATTATTATCACGGTAAACAATATTATTAGATACTTTTACAACTTCGCCGTCAATAACTACGCTAACGTCGTTAGCAAAACTAAATACGCGCGCTTCGTCACTAAACCTATTTAAAAGGTACGTGTTAGGCGTTACACCTAAAATTTTGCCGTTACATACGCACGCGCACGCATCAATTATATTTGAACCTACGCGTATAGGCAAGCCAACGAAAATTAAAAGGTTAGAGTTTTCACTATAACGCTTAATTTTAATAAGTCCGTTTAAAGCCGAATTTAAAAGCGTTTGTTGGAAAGCTAAGTCGCCTATACTTGCGCCAGTAATTGATAATTTAGGAAAAACTAAAACGTTAACGCCCTTACTTACGGCAACGTCGATATAACTTATTATATTTTTAACGTTTTCATCTACGTCGGCAACACTAACTAACGGCGTGCACGCGCCCACCTTTATAAAGCCGTAATTTTCATTTTGAATTACGGTTGACGCGCCTATATTATAGCCAACGCTTGAGTTAACTGCTAAAGCCGATAAAATTTTATTAAGCGTTTCAGTTTTTACACTTTTAGTTGCGCCAGATAAAATTTTATTTAAAGTGCCAAGTGGCACTTTAGAAAGTTTAGAAAGTTCAGCGTTAGTTATCTTTTTATCAGTTTTTGCTTGCTTAATTTTACCTATTATGGTAACAATATTGTTATTTTTCATAATATCACCTACAAATATATTACCATTATTATATATAAAAGTAAAGCGTTTTATACAATTTGGTAAAATAATTTTATAATTATATAATTATTATTTACAAAACCGAATTTTTTAAAACTCTTGACTATTTTTAAGTTTTTTGCTACAATAATTAGGTTAAATATTAATATTAAGGAGTTATTATGTCGTCAACTCAAACTAAAAAAAGTGGCTTTACAAGTGGCATAGGCTTCGTACTTGCAGCAGCAGGTTCGGCAGTAGGCCTTGGCAACTTATGGGGCTTCCCTTATAAAACGGCTGAAAACGGTGGCGCGGCTTTCGTATTTTTATATATAGCGTGCGTACTTTTAATAGGTGCAATTACTATGATATGCGAAATCTTTTTAGGTCGCCGTTCACAATCAAACCCTATTACAGCGTTTAATAAAATAAACAA
>JAGBYC010000015.1 GCA_017628935.1 Clostridia bacterium
CCTAAAATGTTTATATCGTAAAGTTCAGCGTATTCGTAGCCGTAACCGAAAGTTCCACTTGCAGGAATTATTGGGTTATCAAGTTCAACGCCTAATAAGTTAACTTTCATTTCTCCCATATAATTTCCTCCTTTTTAAGGACAGGGCCGTCTTTACAAATTCTTTTATTTCCATATAACGTTTTACAAGAACAACCCATACAAGCGCCAAATCCACAGCCCATACGCTCTTCAAAACTAAACTCGCCACTTGTTTTAACAGTGTTGTAAATTGCTTTAAGCATTGGCTCTGGGCCACAAGTGTAAAAATAAGTGTAGTTTAAGTTAGTAATAGCGTCCGTTACGAAACCTTTAACGCCGTAACTTCCGTCAACAGTAGTTACTATTACGTTTGCGCCAAGTTTTTTAAACTCTTCTTCAAAGAAAACTTCTTCTTTTTTATTAAAGCCAAGAACAACCGTTACCTTTTTATTTTCGCTAATAAGCCTTTTTGCAAGTAAATACATTGGTGGAACGCCAACGCCACCGCCAATAAGAAGTGGCTCGCTACCCGATAAAGACAAATCGTAACCATTGCCAAGCCCCGTTAAAACGTCTAACGCGCCCTCTTTTAAGTTAGATAAAATTTCCGTTCCCTTACCTACCACCTTATATATAATAGTAACGGAATTTTCATCTAAATCACAAACGGAAATAGGCCTTCTTAAATAAACGCCGTCTATTTTAACGTTTATAAACTGACCTGCGTTAGTTATACCGCTAACGTCGCCTAATAGGCGCATTTTATAAACGTTTTCACATAATTTTTCGTTTTCTATAACTTTAAAATAACCTTGTTTCATTTTACCCCTACGCATCAATAGTAGAAATACAAATAGTAGTTTCTTCTAAAACGTCTAAAAGTGTTGATACGGTATCTAACGAAGTGAACATATTTAAGTTGTTTTCCGTTGCTAAACGCCTAATTTCGTATCCGTCTGACGAAGACTCTGCACTTCCCATAACGTCACTCGTGTTTATAATATACGCTAAATGGCCTTGCCTTATTGCGTTTGGAATTTCTTCAGAACCTTCGCTAATTTTTCTTAAAATGTGCGTTCTAATTCCGTTTTTCTTTAAGAACTCACCCGTGCCTTTAGTTGCTTGAATATTAAAGCCAAGGTTGTAGAACCTTCTAATAATAGGTAACGCTTCTTGTTTGTCGTTATCGGCAACCGTAGCGAAAACAGTTCCGTAGTTGTTTATTTTAAGCCCTGACGCTTGAAGCGCTTTATAGAAGGCTCTATACAACTTATCGTCGTAACCTATTGCTTCACCTGTTGATTTCATTTCTGGTGATAAGTAAGCGTCAAGCCCTCTAATTTTATTAAATGAGAATACTGGAACTTTAACGTACCAACGTTTCTTTTCTTCTGGGTAAATATCAAAAATACCTTGCTTTTTTAAACTCTTACCCATAATAACTTCAGTTGCTATATCTGCTAAACTATAACCCGTTGCTTTAGATAAGAAAGGAACAGTTCTTGAAGAACGTGGGTTTACTTCAATAATATAAACGTTTTCTTCTTTATCAACGATAAACTGAATATTGTATAAACCTACAATTCCAATACCTAAACCAAGTTTTTTAGCGTATTCTAAAA
>JAGBYC010000165.1 GCA_017628935.1 Clostridia bacterium
CAAAATTTTTTTAAAAATATTTTATTTTTTTAATTTTTTGCTATTTTTATGCATTTTTTATGCAATTATTCATAATTTTTGTGCATAAAACATTTAGTGGAAGAGATTTTTAGCGTTTATACCAAAAATTTTAACGGCAGAAATGCGAGTTAGGCTAGGCTCTCAAAATTTTTTGGTTGAAATTAACCTTATTTGTTATTGCAGACATAAAATTTTGAAGAAACACACTAAAGCGTTAGAAACAAGTAGAACAAGGCTCGCTAAGGTGAGACGCTGAAACTAACCTTTTTGGTTGTTGAAGTGTTGAACCTTTGCAGTAAACACAGTTATACGCCGTTTGTAAGGCTTTAGAAAGCATAACGAAGTATATATGCCGTTAACGTATGCGCACGCGCACTATACGCGTACTATATATAAAAAAATAAAAGTGGACGCTATAATCCACTTTTTGTTTTATTATTTAAGTGAAACGCTTGCCTTAGCGTTCAAATCTAAATTAGCAAAATTTCCCTTTAAATATTGTAAGTAACCTTCTGCACCTATCATAGAGGCGTTATCGGTACAATATTTACGTTCAGGTAAAACAAGTTTAACACCTGCTTTTTCACATTCGGCAGTTAATTTTTCACGAAGGTAGCCGTTTGCAACAACCCCGCCACCAGCAGTAACGGTATTTATACCCGTTTCTTTAACGGCTAAAAGCGCCTTTTCAACTAACACGTCTATCGCGCTAGTTTGGAAAGAACAAGCAACGTCTTCTTTAATAACGCTTTCGCCCTTTTGTTCACGGTTATGTACGTAATTAATAACGGCAGTTTTTAAGCCACTATACGAAAAATCATACCCCTTTTTGCCTTTAAGCATTTTAGGAAGTTCAATATTATTACTACCTTGTTTAGCAAGTTTTTCAATATTAGGTCCACCAGGATATTCTAAACCAAGCACCCTTGCAACCTTATCAAAGGCTTCGCCAACAGCGTCGTCAAGCGTTTGACCTAAAATATCGTAAGTGTAATAATCGTCAACTTTAATAATAGCCGTATGTCCACCACTTGCTAAAATACTAATAAACGGTGGCTTTAAGTTTTTATCAGCAATATACGACGCCGATAAATGCCCACGAATATGGCTTACTGGTATAAGTGGAATATTAAGTGAAAACGCAAGCGCTTTTGCATACGAAACACCTACGAGCAACGCTCCTAAAAGTCCTGCCCCGTAGGTAACGGCAATAGCGTCAAGGTCAGTTAAAGTAATGCCTGCATCACTAATTGCTTGCTCTACTGCCTTAGATATAGCCGTAGTATGCGCGCGTGACGCTATTTCTGGCACTACACCACCAAACTTAATATGCTCGGTTGCCGAACTTAATATAACCGAAGATAAAACTTCTCTACCCCCTTTGATAACCGACGCGGCAGTTTCGTCGCAACTGCTTTCAACGGCTAAAATTATAGCGTTAGGGTTGATTTCGGTGTTTTTTACCTTTTCAAAATAACTCATTACGATTTTTTAAGATAATCTACTATAAATTGATGTATATCGCCATCCATTACGGCTTGAACGTTAGTATTTTCAGAGCCTGTGCGATGGTCTTTTACTAAAGTATACGGGCAGAATACGTACGAACGAATTTGGCTACCCCACTCAATTTTTTTAATATCGCCTTTTAATTGTTGCGCTTCTGCCATACGCTCTTCTTCACGCTTTTCTACAAGTTTTGAAATAAGCATTTTCATTGCTTGTTCACGGTTTTGAATTTGTGAGCGTTCATTTTGGCAAGCTACGATAATACCCGTAGGTAAGTGCGTAATTCTAATAGCCGATTCAGTTTTGTTTACGTGTTGACCACCGGCACCCGAAGAACGATAAGTATCAACTTTTAATTCTTCTGGGCGAATTTCAATTTCATCACTATTATCAATTTCAGGCATAACTTCTACTGAAGAAAATGACGTTTGACGGCGTGCATTTGCATCAAAAGGTGAAATTCTAACAAGACGGTGTACGCCCTTTTCAGCGCGTAAGAACCCGTAAGCGTTAATACCTTCAACCTTAAACGACACGCTTTTAATACCTGCACCGTCGCCTGCTAAACGGTCGTATTCAGTAATTTTATAACCGTTCTTTTCAGCGTAGCAAATATACATACGATAAAGCATTTCAGTCCAGTCGCACGCTTCAGTACCACCAGCACCGGCGTGTAACGTCATAAGTGCGTTGCTACCGTCGTACTTACCACGAAGAAGGGCTTGAAGTTGCATTTCTTCAATATCTTTTTCAGCCTTAGTTAAGTCTTTATCAACTTCTTCAATAAAACTATCGTCGTTTTCTTCTTCGGCAAGAGTTATAATTTCTTCAGCGTCGGTAATGGCTTTTTGAGCCACGTCGAAAACTTCAAGTTTATTACGAATTGCCTGCGCTTTACGTGAATATTCAGTTGATTTTGCTAAGTTTGTATAAACTTCTTCCTTTTCAAGTTCTTTTTCTAAACGTAAAAGTTCTTCGCGTTGATTATCAATATCAAGCGAATAGCCTGCGTCTTTTAAAGCAACTTTAAGGTCGCTAATTTTTTGCCAGTATAAATCAGTTCTAATCATAAAATCCTTAAATTATGTGAAATCTTCGCCTGCAAGTATTTTTTCAATAATAAACTTCATAGCGTCGTTTTGAACGCTTGGCGCGATATACGACGCAACTTTTTTAACCTCTTCTTCAGCGTTGTCAACGGCTATGCTAAACCCGTACTGTAAAAGAGTTAAATCGTTAGTGCTATCGCCAACGGTAATAACTTCATTTTCGTTAAAACCTAAATATTCTACAAGTTTTTTAGTAGACGCGTATTTGGTAAACTTGTTTGAAACAATTTCAACAAGTTGAGGCGCGCCACTATTTGCAACTACTTCGGCACCGAATTTTTCGTTAACTAACGAAATTATTTTATCAAAAACGTCGATAGGTGTTTTGCTAACTATAATTTTGTTATACACCTTAACGTTGTTTGTTAAAATTTCGTTTACGTTATTTATAGGCTTTGCCGTCACGCCAACTGCACCAAAATAGCCAGCGTATTCAACGCACGTTTTATCATCTTCGTAATACAAGTTATCGTCTTGCCAAAGACAAACCTTTACGCCGAAAGTGTGTATAAAATTAACTATTTCGTAAACGATTTTTTTATCAATACCACCGTTTACAATTTCTACACCGTTCGTTTCAGCGTATGCGCCTTGAAGTGATACTACGCCGTCAGTTTCAAAACCGTTACTTTTAATTACGGCGCGTGCAGATAAGCGATGCCTACCCGTGCAAAGCACGAACTTGCCACCTTGATTTCTGTATTTTTTTATAGCATCAACAACTGGTTGCGACACCACGTATTTATACGCAAGCGTACCGTCGAAATCAGAAACTATAAGTTTATATTTCATTAGTTACTTCCACAACAGTTTTTATATTTTTTACCAGAGCCACAAGGACAAGGGTCGTTTCTACCAACTTTTTTAGCGTTACGAACTGTACCACGCGTTTCAGTTTCAGTAGCACCGCCACCTTCACTTAACTCATTCACGTTAGCCCTTCTTTGAACTGGAGTTTGGCGTACTTCTGCTTTTAAAAGTAAACGGATTGTATCTTGTTGAATACTTTCAATCATCGCTTCAAACATATCTAAACTTTCACGTTTATAAGCGTTGATAGGGTTTTCGTGCGCGTAACCACGAAGTGATATGCCACGTTTTAAAGTATCCATAGCGTCGATATGGTCAATCCACTTAGTATCAACGTTCTTTAAAAGCACAAAGCGTTCAACGTTTTCAAAGTCTAAGCCAAGTTCTTTATAACGCGCAATTTTTTCTTCGTAGCAGTCGATAACCTTTTTAATAACGCGTTTTAAAATTTCTTCATAATCCCATCTTTCTAAGCGTTCAGGAGTTAAGAAGTAAGTGTTTTCAGGTAAAACGATAAGTTCAAGTGCTTCGTTAAGCGCGTCGCCGTCCCATCTTGATGGTTCTTGCGTTACGTTTACCGTTCTATTGATAATACCTTCAACTAAGTCAGGAATTAAATTTAAAATCTTTTGGTGAGTGTTTTCGCCTTTTAAAACTTCCATACGTTCGTTATACATAACTTCACGTTGTTTGTTCATAACGTCGTCGTATTCAATAATTTGACGGCGAATACCAAAGTTTTTGCCTTCAATCATACGTTGTGCGTTTTCAATTTGATTTGAAAGCATTTTTGATTGCATAGGCGTATCTTCGTCAACTTTAAACGCCGTATAAATTGCTTGTAAACGGTCACCACCAAAGCGTTTTGCTAAATCGTCTTCAAGTGAAATGTAGAAAATTGATTCACCCATATCGCCTTGACGACCTGCACGACCACGAAGTTGGTTATCAATACGGCGTGATTCGTGACGCTCTGTACCGATAATTTTAAGACCACCAGCAGCCATAACTTCAGCCTTTTCAACTTCAGTTTGAGCAGTATATTTTTCTAAAAGCGCGCGATATTCTTCACGAACTTTTAAAACTTCGTCGCTAACGTTTTGAACGTACGACGTTGCCGTTTCGATAATATCTTTATCTACGCCACGGTTAACTAAATCTTGCTTAGCAAGGTATTCAGGGTTACCACCAAGTAAAATATCCGTACCACGACCAGCCATGTTGGTTGCAATGGTTACTGCACCATGCTGACCTGCCAGCGCAACAATCTCCGCTTCTCTTTCATGGAATTTCGCATTTAATACTTCATGTGGAATTCCTTTTTTCTTAAGCAGCGCACTGATTAGTTCTGATGTTTCAATGGTAATTGTACCAACAAGAACCGGCTGTCCTTTTGTATGCGCTTCTTCGATTTCACGAATCACAGCACGATATTTTTCATTTTTAGTTGCATA
>JAGBYC010000016.1 GCA_017628935.1 Clostridia bacterium
ATAACGCAATCTGCCTTAATGTCGAAAACCGATGTGTAAATTTTTCTAAAAGTGTTAAAAGCAGGCATAAAATCGTGCGATGCCGTACCTATATATAAACCGTACGCGCGTTTGTCACCGGCGTGCAATTTAGCAAGGCGTGCAACTTCTTTATCTATTTCAAGGGTGGTTTTATTTTGCATATCTCCACCACCAAAAGCAATAATTCTTTTCATTATTTACTCCAAAAGGTTATTATATTAATTTTAACACATATAAACTATATATACAACCTTTTTGATATTTTTTTAAACAAAAATCCGTGTACGGCGTACTATTTAGCAATTTTGAGCGTTTTGGTAAAACAAAATTAGCATATATAAAAAACCTGTAAAAATTGCTTGCTTTTTTTTGAAATTTATCGTATAATTTTTAAATAATTTTTATCGTATAATTAAGTGGAGCATTTTATGAAACTTACTAATAAATATCTTTTAGATTTATTAAAAATAGTTGAAAAGCGTAACCCTGGCGAACCTGAGTTCTTCCAAGCGGTTACTGAAGTTTTCATGTCGTTACAACCTGTTATTGAAAAACGCCCCGACTTAGTTGAACTTGGCGTTATTGAAAGACTTATTGAACCTGAAAGACAAATTATCTTCCGTGTTCCTTGGATTGACGATAACGGTAAGCCACAAGTTAACCGTGGTTACAGAGTTCAATTTAATAGCGCAATCGGCCCTTACAAAGGTGGCTTACGTTTCCACCCTTCAGTTAACGTTTCAATCATTAAGTTTTTAGGTTTTGAACAAACTTTTAAAAACAGTTTAACTACTTTACCTATGGGTGGCGCTAAAGGTGGTTCAGACTTTGACCCTAAAGGCAAATCAGATAACGAAATTATGCGTTTTTGCCAAAGCTTTATGACTGAACTTTGCCGTCATATCGGTGCCGACCTTGACGTTCCTGCCGGCGATATCGGTGTAGGCGCAAGAGAAATTGGTTACTTATTTGGTCAATATAAACGTATTAGAAACGAATTTACTGGCGTTTTAACTGGTAAAGGCTTATCTTTCGGTGGTTCACTTGCAAGACCTGAAGCAACTGGTTACGGGCTTTGCTACTTCACTGAAGAAATGCTTAAAGCAAACGGCAAATGCTTAAAAGGTCAAACGGTTGCAATATCTGGTTCTGGTAACGTTGCAATTTACGCTTGTGAAAAGGCTCAAGCACTTGGCGCTAAAGTAGTTACAATGAGCGATAGTAACGGTTATATTTACGACGCTAACGGTATTAACATTGAAACTGTTAAACAACTTAAAGAAGTTGAAAGAAAGCGTATTAAAGAATATCTTAACTATCACCCTACTGCCGAATACCACGAAGGTTGCCACGGCGTTTGGACGGTTAAATGTGATATAGCATTCCCTTGCGCAACTCAAAACGAAATTAACGGCGAAGACGCTAAAAACCTTGCTAAAAACGGTTGCTTCTGCGTATGTGAAGGCGCTAATATGCCATCAACTCCTGAAGCAATTGAAGTATACTTTGCTAACAATATGCTTTATGCCCCTGCAAAAGCAAGTAACGCTGGTGGCGTAGCAACGTCTGGTTTAGAAATGAGCCAAAACGCAATGCGCTTTACTTGGACTTTTGAAGAAGTTGACGTTAAACTTCGCAAAATTATGGTTAGCATTTTCAACGCGTGCGATAAGTATAGTAAAGAATACGGTATGCCTGGTAACTATATGGCAGGCGCAAACATTGCAGGCTTTATGAAAGTTGCCGAAGCAATGAAAGCACAAGGCCACGTATAAAAAAATTAAAGGTATCTTTTAGATACCTTTTTTTATATTAAATTGATAAAATTTTATAATTAAACCACAAAAAAGCACGGAGAGTTTCGTGCTTTTATTATAGGTTTTAATAAGATGTTAGAAACGAGTTAAACGAGGCGCAAAAAAAAGGTAGATCACAATAGACCTTGTTGGTCATTGTGGACTACCTTTTTTGATGAAACAAAGTTTAACGAAGTTTATAACTTCTTATTTGCCTGCTTGAACTTTTTTAAGCTTAGCAAAACGAGGTAAACCATCTTCAAGTGGTGCTTTTGCATCGCCTTGAATTAATGGAAGAGCGTATTTAACGAATTCGTCTGATACGTAAGTACCGTCGTTAATAATCCAGTCAAGTGGAACTGTTTTTTCTGTATTAGCAGCAAGTTTAAGGTTAACTAAGCTAAATTTACATTTATATTTACCGTTATCGTCAACACGTTTATAAACAACCATTTTATCAGTTACGCCACGTACAGCAGCTTTAACTGCTTGACGGCCCGCTTTGAAAGTTTCTTCAACGTCAACTTTAGAAGCAAGGTGCGCGCCACAACGTTGCATAAGTGAAAGTTCAATACCACGAGTTTTGAAACCAGTTTCTTGTTTTAAAATGTTAGCAAGAATTGATGCTACGCCACCAAGTTGAGCGTGACCAAAACTGTCTCTTGCAACGTTAGATGCTGCAGTTTCGCAAATAAGTTTACCATCTTTATCGTGAATACCTTCAGATACAACGGCAATACATTTGTTGCCTTTTTTAGCACAAACGTTTTTAACGTCTTGAACGAATTTATCAACGTCGAACGGAACTTCTGGCAGGTAAATAAGGTCAGCGCCTAAGCCTTTGTGACCTGCTAAAGCAGCAGCGGCAGTAAGCCAACCAGCGTTTCTACCCATAACTTCAATTACGCACACCATAGGAGTGTCGTAAACCTTAGCGTCAAGGTTAACTTCCATAATAGTTGTTGCAATATATTTAGCAGCTGAAGCATAGCCTGGGCAGTGGTCAGTACCGAAAAGGTCGTTATCAATTGTTTTAGGTACGCCTATAACGTTACAATCCCAACCAGATTTTTTAATGTATTTAGAAATTTTGTTACAAGTATCCATACTGTCGTTACCACCGTTGTAGAAGAAGTAACGGATATTGTATTTTTTGAAAACTTCTACGATACGTTTATAGTCAGTATCGTCTTTTTTAGCGTCTTTAAGTTTATATCTAACTGAACCAAGTGCTGAAGATGGAGTGTATTTTAAAAGTTCAAGTTCTTTCATATCTTCTTTAGAAATATCATAGAAATCTTCATTTAAAACACCACGAATACCGTGAGCAGCACCGTAAACGGCTGTAATTTTATCTTGTTTTAATGCTTCAATAAATACACCAGCAGCGCTTGCGTTGATTACTGAAGTAGGACCACCAGATTGCGCAAACATTGCTGCGCCAACTAAATTTTTCATAAATTGTTCTCCTTATGTGTTTATATTTTAAGCGCTTATTAAAGTGAAAGAATATGCGCTATATCGTAAAGTTTTGTATCGAATTCGCGTGGCATTGCTAACGCTTCAGAAATATCAAGGTCGATAATTTTATTATCTTTAATACCAACTACCCTGTTAGTTTTGTTTTCTAAAAGCAAGTCGACTGCGCGCGTAGCAAGTTTAACTGCTAAAACACGGTCTGCCATCGTAGGCGAACCACCACGTTGAATATGTCCAAGCGTTGTGGTTTTAACAGAAATACCAGTAAGTTCTTTGATTTTACTGCAAATTTCTTCCTTATTTCCAGCACCTTCAGCCAAAATAATCATATTAGAAGTTTTACCACGCTTTTGCGATTGTAAAAGTGATTTTGCCATTTCTTCAATATTGCAAGGAACTTCAGGCGTAATGCAATATTCAGCACCACCTGCTAAACTTGCATATAAAGCAATATCGCCACACTTTCTACCCATAACTTCTAAAAGCGACGCACGGTCGTGCGAGCCCATAGTATCACGAAGGTTGTTTATTGCAGAAATAACCGTATTTACGGCAGTATCAAAACCTAAAGTATAATCGGTATACGCTAAGTCGTTATCAATAGTACCAGGAATACAAA
>JAGBYC010000166.1 GCA_017628935.1 Clostridia bacterium
ACTAAGCGTATCTTTAACTGCACGGTTAGCAATTTCAGTATCAGTATAATCTTTAAGTGAATCTAACGTTTTAAGTTCACGAATTCTATCGAAAATTACGATAGTTGCGTTGATTGAGTAACCAACGATAGTAATAATTGCAGCAATAAACGTTACGTTTATTTGTACGCCGAATATAGCAGTAAGTGAAAGCATAACTAATACGTCGTGCACTAACGCTATAATTGCTGATAAACCAGAAGATAACGTGAAACGAATAATAATGTAAACTAAAATTACTGCAACTGCCGCAAGCGTAGCCCAAATTGCGTTAGTTAACGTTTTTTGTGCTGTTGAACCGTTTACGATATTAAAGCCGATACTTTCGTTAAGGTCGATAAACCCTTTAAAGTTTTCAGCCGAATATTTATTAACTTCTGCTTCAATTTTAGAAATTAACGAATTTTCATATTCCCCTTCAACACCTGTGATGTTGTTAGTGAAAGTTTTTTGAGCGTCTACGTCGCTTGCGTCAATTTTCTTACCGTCATATTCGTAACTAATACCAACTTCTAAAACAGCGCCGTCGGTATCGTTTTCAGACCAACGAAGTGAAGATACGTCATATTTATTATCTTCAATAACGTTAGTGATAACTTCTTCTAATTGAGTTTTGCTATCAGGATTTAAAGTTGGATATTCGCCAAGGCGAACGCTTAATTTACCACCACCAGCAAAATCTAAGCCGATATTTAATCCACCTGCTAAAATAACAATTAAACCTGCAAGAATAACTGCTAAAGCAATAGGAGCAAAAACTTTAAACCACTCAACTACTTTAAGGTTAAGATTTTTAAATAAGTTCTTCATCTAAAATAGCCTCCCTGTTTAAATTGCAAAATTTTGCTTTGTTATTTGTAAGTGGTAATAATACCTTAATATACGAACGGGTTACTAAAATAGACGTAATCATTGAAAGCACGATACCGATAAGTAAAGTGATTGCAAAACCTTTAATTGAGCCTGGGCAAAGTATTAATAATACTATTGCTGCTAATACGGTTGTTACGTTTGAGTCTAAAATAGTGATAAACGCGCGTTTGAAACCTGCGTTTATAGCGTTAACAACAGTTTTACCGTTTTTATATTCTTCATTAATTCTTTCAAAGATAATTACGTTAGCGTCAACTGCCATACCTATTGAAAGAATAATACCCGCGATACCTGGTAAAGTAAGTTGAACCCAAGGAACTAACGCAAGGAGGACAACGAAAACTAAACTGTAAATTGTAAGAGCGATACTTGCAGCGATACCTAAACCACGATATTTGATAATTATAATTGCAAATATAATAAGTAATGCAATCGCACCTGCGATAACCGACGCCGTAAGAGCGTTTTCACCAAGTGACGCGCTAACCTTATTACTTTCACCTATTTCAAAATCGATAGGAAGCATACCTGCTTTAATAACGGCTGCTAAAGTTTCGCATTCGCTAAACTCGAATTCGCCTTCAATTTGAGCAGTTGAACTATTAATTGCTTCGTTTACACTTGGTGAAGAAATCAATTCGTCGCCTAAATAAATGTAAAGTTGGCTACCAAGAACTTTTGTAGTTGCAGTATGGAATTTACTTGTACCTTCAGTAGTAAACTCTAAAACTACGATAGGGTTATTGTTTTGGTCGTAAGCAGCGTAAGCGTTTCTAACGTCGCTACCAGTTAAGTAAACGTAACCAGCGTCGTCTTGGAAAGTAAGTTTACCAGACGAACCGATAATTTGCATAAATTCATCAATATCGTCAATTTCAGGAACTTCTATACGAATTTCTTCACTACCAGCAACGCCTTGAATAGTAATAGTTGCTTCGGTGTAGCCCTTATTATCTAAACGGTTTCTTAAAACTTCAACGGCGTTGTCGATAAGGTCTGCGTTTTCTTCATCAGTACCGTCTTCAGCAAGTTTTGGAGTTAATACTGCGTAATAACCACCTTTAAGGTCGATACCTAAACCGATGGTGCTACCGATAGAATTATAGTCTTTAATGCCGTTTGCAATAAAATTAGGAAGTTTAAATGAACAGAAGTTCATAACGGCAAGAAGGGCTGTTAAAACTAACGTTATTACGAGTACAACTATTGATTTTCTTTTACTCATTGATGCCTCCTTGGAAATGCCAAGTATAATACGCACGCGATAGCGTAGTATATAAATTTAATTATACATACTATTATAATGCTATTTGCCCTTTAAGTCAATAAATTTTTATTTTTTTACAGCATTTTTTTATTTATAATAAAAAGTTTTTAACTAATTCAACGCTTTTTTTAATTTTTCAACAAAAAACGCCTTACCTTTTAGTAAGACGTTAATTTTTATACGTAATTTTTTATTTTTTTAAGTTAACTGCAAGTATGCCAGAGCCTGCACCTATGGTAAACCCAAGTAAAATTTCCCAAATAATTGCAACGCCAAAACCAAGTCCGCCACCTAATAAAGCAAATAAAATATACTCTAAAACTAATGATATTAACCCTGCTATTCCACCTTTAATAAACCAGTGTTCGTTTTTAATAATTAATAACGTGCCTACAAAAACTGCAACTATTTTTATAATGCAACTTGCTATTTTTATAGCCAAATCTGAAAAGGAAAAAAGTTTAATAAAAAGTGCAAAAACTAAAACTAAAATTAGCGCCGTTATCAGCGATATAATCACACTTTTTATAACTTCACTTGTAAAGGCGTTTTTTGTAGACATAAAAAAATCTCCGCTAACGATAAAGTGTATGCGAAGATTTTATTTTTTATAACTATTTAGCGTTAAGCTTACGCTTTTTTACCCTTTTTTGCTTTTGCTTCTTGTTTTGCTTGAAGTTCAGCTGCTTTTTCAGCGTCAAGTTTTGCTTGAACGTCTTCAGGTAAAGTCATTTGATAAATAGAACGCTTATCTAATTCGATAACAACGTCGCCAGTTTTTAAAGTATAGTTTGCTTCAGTAACTTCAACTACTTCACCAACGATACCACCGATAGTGATAATTTTAGTACCTGCACAAAGTGCGTCTTTCTTTCTAGCGTCTTCTGCTGCTTGTTCTTTACGTTTTTTGTTGTTGAAGAAGTTCATAACAATAAAACCAACAACTAATACGGCAATAATAATCCACATAGTGTAATCTGGTTTTGCTTCGTCAGCAAGTAAATTAAATAAATTCATTTTTATAACTCCTTATTTAGTTAATTTTTTATTTAGTATATACTATTTTTTAGTATATTTCAAGTACTTTTGTTAAAAAATAAAAGGTTTCGCAGCGTTTTCACATTCGCCACCGTATTTTTTACAAAATTCTTCATTAAATTCTTGTAAATATCCACCTATAATGGCGTTTCTCATACCTTTCATAAGTTTAGTTAAGAAGGTAATATTATGTAAACTTATAAGCATACCACCCATCATTTCGCCTACGTTTATCATATGGCGAAGGTACGCTTTTGAGTAGTTACGACAGCAATAACAATCGCACTCTGGGTCAAGTGGCGTAAAATCTTCTTTATACTTACCGTTTCTAACAACTACCTTACCTTGACTTGTAAGCGCAGTTCCGTTACGGGCAATTCTTGTTGCTAAAACGCAGTCGAACATATCAATACCACGCTTAACGCCTTCAATAAGACAGTCAGGACTGCCAACGCCCATAAGATAGCGTGGCTTATTTTCAGGATAGTACGGATACATTTTACCTAAAATATCGTACATTATATCTTTCGGTTCGCCTACTGACAACCCACCTATACCAAAGCCGTATTTAGCGTATGGTAAAGTTTCTTTTAAACTTTCAATTCTAAGGTCGTCAAACACGTTACCTTGAACGATAGGAAAAAGTGCTTGCTTTTCGTTTTTATGGTAGTTGACGCATCTATCAAGCCACGATAAAGTGCGCTTCATTGCTTTATACGAAGTTTGCTTATCTACGCCGTACGCAGTACATTGATCAAACTGCATTATAATATCAGCGCCAAGGTTGTTTTCAATTTCAATTGCCTTTTCAGGCGTGAAAAAATGTTTAGAACCGTCAACGTTCGACTTAAACATAACGCCGTCGTCATTAACGTCTTTAAGTTTGGCAAGAGAAAAAACTTGAAAGCCACCACTATCGGTTAAGATAGGTTTATCCCAGTTCATAAACTTGTGTAAGCCACCTGCTTTAGCAACAAGTTCGTCACCTGGGCGCATATATAAGTGGTAAGTGTTAGCAAGAATAATTTGGCTACCTGCTTCTTTAAGGTCACGCGGGTAAACACCTTTAACGCTTGCTTGAGTACCTACGGGCATATACACGGGTGTTTCAATATCGCCGTGTGGAGTATGTAAAATACCTGCCCTTGCACCACTTTTTTCGTCTTGTTTTACTACTTCAAAGTAGAAATTTTCCATATTAACTCCTGTTTCTCGATAAAGTCGAGTGTCTACGTATTTTAGAAAATTTTTATATTATTTATATGCAAAGCATATAAAAAGTTTTTATAATATAAGCATTGAATCGCCAAAAGAGAAAAATCTGTATTTATTTTCAACGGCTAAGTTATAAAGCTGTAAAATTTTATCTCTACTAACTAACGAGGCAACTAACATTACTAAAGTTGACTCTGGTAAGTGGAAGTTTGTAATTAAATTATCTACGCATTTAAACTTATACGGTGGGTAAATAAATATGTTTGTATCGCCACTTTGTTCACGAACAAAACCATTTTTATCGGCTACCGTTTCAAGCGTTCTAACCGACGTTGTACCTACGGCAATTACCCTTCTACCTTCACGTTTTGCCTTGTTAATAATTTCGGCGTTTTCGTTAGTAATTGAATACCATTCGGTATGCATAACGTGTTCTTCTGGGTTATCTACTTTTACAGGACGGAAAGTACCTAAACCAACTTTAAGTTCAACTTCAGCAAACTCAACGCCCTTTTCTTTTAACGCGCTAATAAGTTCGGGTGTAAAATGAAGCCCTGCCGTTGGGGCGGCGGCGCTACCACTTTCTTTAGCGTATACCGTTTGGTACCTATCAGGATTTTCAAGTTTAGCGCGAATATACGGTGGTAACGGCATTTCGCCAAGGCGTGAAATAATATCTTCAAACACGCCGTTAAAATGGAATTTAACAATTCTACCACCAACTTCAGTTCTTGATAAAATAGTTAAAGAAAGTTCTTCACTAATAGTTAAAGTTACCCCTTCTTTACACTTTTTACCCGGTTTAACCATAACTTCCCAGTCGGTAAGATTTATTCTTTTTAAAAGTAAAATTTCTACCTTGCCACCGTTTTTGGTGTACGCAAACATTCTTGCAGGCAACACTTTTGTGTTATTAACAACTAATAAATCACCTTTATTAAAGATATTTAAAATATCTTTAAATACCTTATGTTCAACGGTATCAGTTTGTCGGTTATACACTAATAACCTTGAACTGTCGCGTGGTTCAACGGGTGTTTGCGCTATAAGTTCTTCAGGTAAATCGTAATAAAAATCGCTTGTTTTATACATCTTCTATTTCAAATAACGACTGTTTTACATAGTCGGTTTTATTATACGGAATTTTAAGGTGTTCGTACGCTTTTTTAGTGCAAACTCTACCACGTGGAGCCCGTTGAATAAAGCCAAGTTGCATTAAATAAGGTTCGTAAACGTCTTCAATAGTATTAGCGTCTTCATTGATAGTTGCCGATAACGTTTCTAACCCAACAGGGCCACCGTCAAACTTTTCAATCATAGCAAGTAAAAGTTTTCTATCAATATTATCAAGCCCTAAATTATCAATTTCAAGCCTTGAAAGAGCAAGGCGCGCGTCTTCAAGCGAAATAGAATCATGCCCTAAAACAAGTGAAAAGTCACGCACGCGTTTAAGTAAACGGTTAACGATACGTGGC
>JAGBYC010000017.1 GCA_017628935.1 Clostridia bacterium
AAATGCCAAAAAAAACGGATATATCCGTTTTATTATATATAAATTAAAAAAGGAGCGAATTGTTCGCTCCTTTTATTAAGTTTTAATCCATCCAGTCAGGGTCTTCAATATCAAAATCTCCACCCCCGTTATCGTTATGAACAAGTTTAGAACCTTCATCAGTTATCGTATCCATTTCAATACATCCGTCACGGTCGCACGTTGCCGTTTTTGTTCCATCAGCCTCGATAGTAGCGTCATTATTTGACGTGTAATTTGTAAACGAGTGTCCTAACGCTGTGTCGGGGTCAACAATTGTATCTACAACGTTACAATCGTTACGGTCGCACACGGCTGTTTTTGTACCGTCTTCAGTACAAGTGGCGTTATTGTTTGACGTGTAATTTGTAAACGAGTGTCCTAACGCCGCAACGTGTTCGTCTTGATAACTTTTATTACATTCACATTGATATAAAGTGTAACCTTGCTCTGTACAAGTAGGTGGAACGACGGTTTTTGTATATTCACAAACGTGTTCAGGTTCTAAATCAATTTCAGGTTTTAAAAGCCCTTTACAAGCCGTGCCTACAAAAAGCATAGACGTTACAACCACCGTTAAACTTAATATCTTAATTAAAAGTTTTTTCATAAAACCTCCTACAATTATTGCGCAAATTACGCATAACTGCACTACTATTTTACCATAACACCTATAAAAATGCAATATTTTTATAAATTTAAAAAAGTGGCTAACTATTTGCCACCTTTCTATCTAAATACGTTTTTATTTTCATTACGCGTTTTACGTAGTTATAAGTTTCTTTAAAAGGAATTTTTTCTACCTTTAACTCGCCGTTTTCAAGCCACTTACAAACGTTGCCTTCGCCAGCGTTATACGACGCCAAAGCAATAACTTCGCTATTATATTTTATAAGTAAATATTTAAGATACACCACCCCTACTTCGATATTAGTTTTTGCATTACAAATATCGTTTAACCCTACTATTGCGTATTTTTCTACTACAAAATTAAAAGTAGACGGCATTATTTGCATAACCCCCGTAGCGCCTTTTTTTGACACCACTTTACTATCAAATTTACTTTCAACGTAAGCAACTGAAATTACTAAATTTTTACTAACTTCGTACTTTTCACACGACGCAAAAATATACCCTTTTACGCTATTATAATTTTTATATATTTTACCGTAAAATAAAATCGGCGCTACTAAAACGAACGCCGATATTATTACGATTATTGTTTTAATTACTTTTTTCAATTTCACTTATAACCGCTTTTACATTATCTACTAGGTTTTCATAAACCCCGTCGTTTACTATAATAGTATGCGCGGAAATATCGTTATTTTCATAATTAAACTGATTTTTTATTCTTTTTAAAACTTCTTCTTGCGAAATATTGTCACGGTTAACTACTGCGTTAATTCTATCTTCTAAATTACGATATACTACGATAACCCCGTCGTACATATTTTGGTAACCACCTTCAAACAAAAGTGGAACTTCGTTAAAAATTACGCCCTTTTCGTTAGCGTTTAAACGCATTAGTTCAGCCATAACCTTATCGTGAGTAAAGGTGTTTAAAACTTTAAGTTTGTTTTTATCGTTAAATACAACGCTTGCAACTTCCTTACGGTTAAACCCCTTTTCGCTATTAAATTGTAAGCCTAAAAGAGTGTAAATTTGCTTAGAAAAGTCGCCCGTTTTAAGCAAATTAGTATAAACCTCGTCGGCACTAAAAACGGTGTAACCAAGCCCTTTAATTATGCTACTTACAACCGATTTACCCGAGCCTATACCACCCGTAATTCCGTAAACCTTTTTCATTATTTCGTTTCGTACCAAGTTTTACCTACGTTAGCCTCTACTGTTAAAGGTACGCTAAGGCTAACTGCATTTTCCATTTCTTCTATTAAAATTTGTTTTGCTATTTCTTTTTCACTAATAGGTGCGTCGATAATAAGTTCGTCGTGCACTTGAAGTATAAGTTTTGATTTTAAACCTTCTTCTTTTAAACGGTTATACACGTTAACCATTGCAATTTTAATAATGTCTGCCGACGAACCTTGAAGTGGCATATTCATTGACGCGCGTTCGCTAAAACTACGTAAAGAATAAATGTGCGAATTTATATCTTTAATAACACGCTTACGATTTAAAAGCGTTAATACGTAACCGTTTTCACGCGCGAATTTAACGTTACCGTCCATATACTCTTTTACGCTTGGGTACGTTTCAAAATACTTTTTAATATACTCACGCGCAGACGACGTTGACGTTTTTATATTTTTAGCCAAACCAAAATCACTTATGCCGTAAATAATACCAAAGTTAACTGCTTTAGCGTTACGGCGCATTTGTGAAGTAACCTCGCTAAGTGGTACGCCAAACACTTGACTTGCCGTTACCGAGTGAATATCTCTGCCTTCGTTATACGCCTTAATAAGTTCTTCACTACCTGAAAAATGCGCTAAAAGGCGAAGTTCTATTTGCGAATAGTCGGCGTCAATTAAAACGTTATCATCACTACTTGCTATAAAAAGTTTGCGAAGTTCTCTACCCTCTTCTTCACGAACGGGAATATTTTGTAAGTTAGGTTCTTTTGAAGAAAGTCTGCCCGTTTGAGTAAGCGTTTGATTAAAGCAAGTGTGAACTAAACCCGTACGCTTATCAATAAGTTGTTTAAGCCCGTCAATATAAGTTGAGTTTAACTTTTGCACGGTACGATAGCGTAAAATAAGTGGAACGATAGGGTGCGCGTCGGCAATTTCTTCAAGGGCTTCGGCAGTAGTTGTGTAACCACCAGTTTTTGTTTTTTTACCGTGAGAAAGTCCAAGTTTTTCAAATAAAATAACGCTTAATTGTTTAGGAGAGTTAGGGTTAACCTTTTCGCCTGCTAACGCGTTAATTTGCTCACTTAAACCGTTAAGTTCTACGGTAAACTTTTCCCCCATAGCGTTAAGTTGATTGATATCAACTTTAAAGCCCGTTTGTTCCATATCAAAAAGTACTTTTGCAAGTGGAAGTTCAACGTTATAGTATAAATTTTTTAAATTGTCGTTATCAACTTCTAAAATAAGTTTTTTGTATAAAGTAAATAACGAATACGCAGGAGTAGTTTCGTTTAAATTATAGTAAGAAAGAATTTTAGTAAAATCTTCTTCTTTACCAGAAAAATCTTCTAAATAACGTAAAATATCAACGTCGTGATAATTAGCGTTAACGCTTATATCAAACTCGGTTAAATACGTTGCAAGTTTTTTGTACGAATAAACTATTATTTTTTTGTTTTTGTTTTCTAAATACGGTTTTAAAATATTTAAAACTTCAATATCAGAAAAACCGTCGTCAAAAAAGGCTTCTTTTTGCTTAATTACGTATTCAAAATTTTCTTCAGGAACGTATATATGCGCGCCACCTTGTAACGCCAACGCAATTTCGTTATACGAAAGCACCCTTTCAATTTCTTCAAGCGTAGAAAGTTGCTTTATAGTTACGTTAACTGCCTTTTCTTCATTAACCGTAGGAATAACGTCGTTTTCTAAACTGTCTAAAGTGAAAAGGTCGGTACGCTTTAAAAGTGCTTTAAAATTAAGGTTTGTAAACACTTCACGCGCGTTTTTATCAAACGGAAAAACGTACGTTGCGCTTTCAATATCAACGTCAACGTCGGCAGTAGTATTGATGGTTGCAAGCGTTTTACTTAAAAACGCCATATCTTTATCATTTTCAAGTTTTTCTTTAAGTTTGCCTTTTATTTCGCTTATGTTTTCGTAAAGATTTTCAACGGTAGTATAGTCTTTTATAAGTGAAATTGCAGTTTTTTCACCCACGCCAGTAACACCTGGAATATTATCACTACTATCGCCCATAAGCGCTTTAAGGTCTACTATTTGGTACGGCAAAATACCCGTTTTTTCTTTGAAATTTTCGTTATTATAAAGTTCGGTATCAGAAATACCACGCTTTGTAAAATGAACGCTTGTAGTTTCGTCAACAAGTTGGAAACTGTCTTTATCGCCAGTAATAATTACAGTTTCGCCCGAATATTTTTTTGCAAGCGTACCGATAATATCGTCGGCTTCAAGCCCTGCTTGTTCGTAGGTAGAAATACCTATATTTTTTAAAACTTCTTTTAAAAGTGGAATTTGTGGACGAAGTTCGTCAGGCGTTGGCTTTCTTGTGCCCTTGTACGCGCTAAACATTTTATGACGGAAAGTAGGCTCTTTTCTATCAAAGGCTACTAAAATATATTTAGGATTTTCTTCCCCGATAAGTTTAACAAGCATATTCATAAACGCGTAAACGGCGTTGGTAGGATTACCTTTAGCGTCAGTTAAAATAGGCGTAGCGTAAAAGGCGCGATGTATTAAACTATTACCGTCAATTAAAATAAGTTTATTCATAAAAAATGTCCTTTTAAAAGTTGCTTTTTAAAAAATAATGTGAGATTATGTTTAAGTCAAGCGT
>JAGBYC010000167.1 GCA_017628935.1 Clostridia bacterium
AAGACCGATTCTAGTAACGTAACCTTCAGCCATTTCAAGGTATCTAGGTCCTTTTAATTTAGTTGAGTACATAGTACCAACTTGTGAACGTAAACCTTTACCAAGGTCTTCTAAACCAGCGCCGATAACTAAACCGTCGTCAGAGAAAGCAGATTGTGTACGACCGTAAGCAATTTGTAAGAAAAGTTCACGCATTGCTGTGTTAATAGCGTCACAAACAAGGTCAGTATTTAAAGCTTCTAAAATAGTTTTGCCAGGTAAAATTTCTGATGCCATAGCAGCAGAGTGAGTCATACCAGAACAACCGATAGTTTCAACTAAAGCTTCTTGAATGATACCGTTTTTAACGTTGAGCGTAAGTTTGCACGCGCCTTGTTGTGGAGCGCACCAACCGATACCGTGAGTTAAGCCTGAAATATCAGTAACTTCTTTTGACTTAATCCATTTACCTTCTTCGGGAATAGGTGCAGGACCGTGGTTAGGACCTTGTTTAACGCAAACCATATTCTCTACTTCGTGTGAATATTGCATAATAATTCCTCCATAAAATTTTGTAATCAAAATCTTTAATAATTTTAGCACATAAAAAGTATTTTTGCAATGAAATTTACTTATTTTTATAAAAATAAGAAAAAATATTGTTTGCCACCTTGTTTTAACGCTAATTTAAACGCAAATTCGTTGACAACTATTAAAATATTTGCTAAAATTTAGTCAAGTTAATATTAAAGGCTATTACGTAGGAATAGTAACGTTAATAAGTTTTTTAAGAGAGCGGTTGTTTGGTGCAAAACCGTAAAACCTTAGCGCGAATACACCTACCACGCTATTTTTGCAAAAGGCTTTGCCAAGTAGTTAAAATCGGGGTTGCCCGTTACAGCTTAAAGTGATATTCACTTACTAAGGGGTATATTGTGAAATATGCCTGAAAGAGATGGTACCGCAGTTTTTGCTCTCTGTAATTTGCTATGCAAGTTACAGGGTTTTTATTTTATATCCGTTTTTAAAGGAGTTGTTATGAAAATTTACGAAGAATTAATTGAACGTGGTTTAATTAAACAAGTTACTAACGAAACTGAAATTAAAAATTTAGTTAACGATGGTAAAGCAACGTTTTATATAGGCTTTGACCCTACTGCCGATAGTTTGCACGTAGGTCACTTTATGGCGCTTTGCTTAATGAAGCGTTTGCAAATGGCTGGTAATAAGCCGGTAGTTTTAATAGGTGGTGGTACTGCTATGATAGGTGACCCGTCTGGTAGAACTGATATGCGCCAAATGATGACTACTGAAACAATTGCGCATAACGTAGAATGCTTTAAAAAGCAAATGTCTAAATTTATTAAGTTTGAAGGCGATAACGCTGCCATTATTGTAAATAATGCCGACTGGCTTTTAAATCTTAATTACGTTGACGTATTACGTGAAGTAGGCGCTTGCTTCTCAGTTAATAATATGCTTAGGGCAGAGTGCTACAAGCAACGTATGGAAAAGGGTTTATCTTTCTTAGAATTTAACTATATGATAATGCAGTCGTACGACTTTTACTATTTATTCCAAAAATACGGTTGCAATATGCAATTTGGTGGTGACGACCAATGGTCTAATATGCTTGGTGGCACTGAACTTATTCGCCGTAAACTTGGTAAAGACGCTCACGCAATGACTATTACTTTACTTATGAATAGTGAAGGTAAAAAGATGGGTAAAACTGCTAACGGTGCTATTTGGCTTGACGCTAATAAAACTAGTCCGTTCGAGTTTTATCAATACTGGCGTAACGTTGCCGACGACGACGTGTTAAAATGCATTAAAATGCTTACGTTTATTCCTGTTGAAGAAATTAAGGCTATGGAAGTATGGCAAGGCGCTGAAATTAACCGTGCTAAAGAAATTTTAGCCTTTGAACTTACTAAACTTGTTCACGGTGAAGAAGAGGCTGTTAAGGCTGAAAAACAAGCAAAAGCGGCGTTTGGTGGCGATAGTGAAAATATGCCTACCGTTGAGGTTAGTAAAGACGTGGCTACTATTATGGACTTACTTGTTGCAACTAATATAACTAAGTCGAAGGGTGAAGCGCGTCGTTTAGTTGAGGGTGGCGGTGTTAGTATTAACGATACTAAACTTACTGTGAACGACCTTGTTATTAGTGAAGATTTAAAAATAAATGGCGAATTTATTTTACACAAAGGTAAAAAAGTACACGTTAAAGTAAAATTAGTTTAATTGATGAAAAAAGAGTTTTTAAGCATTAAAAAAGACGTTGAAACGGTAATTACCATAGAAAAGGCGAAGTTTATTTGCTCTGCTAAAAGGGTGAGTGGGGAAGACGATGCTAAAAGTTTCGTGTCTAACATAAAAAAGAAATATCCAGACGCTACGCACAACTGCTATGCGTATATTGCCGATAGCGACGGTATTTACGCCCGTTTTAGTGACGATGGCGAACCGTCGGGTACGGCAGGTATGCCTATGCTTGATTGTTTGAAAAATAACGGCGTTTTTTGTACGGCAGTAGTGGTTACAAGATATTTTGGTGGAATTAAACTTGGTACGGGTGGATTAGTTAGGGCGTATACCGATAGCGTTTTAAGTGCTTTAAACGAGGCAGGGCTTTGTAAAAACGTATTAAGCGCAGTTTTAAAAGTAACGGTAAACTATAACGTATATTCGCTCGTTTTAAAGATGCTTGAAAGCGTTATGCACGTTAAAATTAACACCGAATTTTTAGCAGACGGGGTAAAACTTACCTTTGCCGTTCCAGTTGATTTTGTTGAAAATGTAAGTGATAAAATTCGCGATTATTCTGCGGGAAAGTCCACCGTTTTGCAAATAAACACCGAATACGTGGGGTATTAAAATGAAAACGGTAACCGACTTAAAACCACAAAAAAACTCAAAGCGCGTTAACGTTTATCTTGACGGCGAATTTTATATGGGTATGGAACTTTATACCGTAATGAAATACCGTATTAAAGTGGGTAACACGTATAGTGAAAGTGAACTTGACGCATTCGTTTTAGACGAAGAAAAAAATTCTGCTTTTAATTACGTTTTAAATTCGCTTTCAAAATCGCTTAAAACTGAAAAACAAGTAAGAATTAAGCTTTACGAACGTGGCTACACCTATCCTATCGTAAAAGAAGTTATTGAAAAACTTAAAAGTTACGGATATTTAAACGATGAACAATTCGTTACAAAATTCGTAAATACTTATTCAAAAACTAAAGGCAAACGCCTTATTAAAACTCAATTAAAGCTTAAAGGCGTAAGCGATAGTGATATTGAAAACGTTGATAATATTATTGAAAACGAACTAAATTCAGCCGTTTACGTAGCCGAAAAATACCTTAAAAACAAGCCTAACGATATTAAAACTAAGCAAAAATGTTATAGATATTTATTGTCAAAAGGGTTTAGTTACGAAGACTCGAAACGGGCCGTTGATAAAGTTTTAGTAAGTGATGAAGAAATTTAAAAACCGCAAACTTTCCTTAGGAATTTTTGCGGTTTTTTATATGTTTTTATTAAGTTTATTTAGCCTTTTTTACGCTACAATATGCTTGAACTGCTATGCCTTCTTCTCTACCAACTACGCCTATTCCTTCTAAGGTTGTTAAGGTAATGCCAAGGTTGTTAACGCTAATATTCATAGCCTTTGCTAAATTTTCAGTTATACTTGGCACGAATTTAGCCATTTTAGGTTTTTCAGCCATAACTACTGCCGAAACGTTGTTAACTACGTAACCGGCGTCGGTTATCATTTTCATAACGCGTTCTAGTAGTACCATACTTGATATATCTTTAAACTCGGCGTCTTTATCACTAAAATGGTAGCCGATATCACGCATAGAAAGTGAAGATAAAAGTGCGTCCATAATAGCGTGGGTTAAAACGTCAGCGTCGCTATGACCTAATAAGCCTTTATCGTGTGGAATTTCAATTCCACCTAAAATTAACTTTCTGTTTTCAACAAGTTTGTGAAGGTCAAACCCCGTACCAACTTTAATTTCGCTAACGGTGTTAAAATCTTCAGGGTAGGTAAGTTTAACGTTGTCTTCTCCACCTTCAACAAGTTTGCATTTGCCAACGTAGTTACAGTAAACGCCAGCGTCGTCGGTAAAAAATTCTTCATTTTCGCAAAGCGAATACGCTTTTTTAAGGTCGTTAACCATAAAGGCTTGAGGGGTTTTTGCGAAGTAACGATTTACGCGTTTTGAAGATA
>JAGBYC010000018.1 GCA_017628935.1 Clostridia bacterium
TACTTTTAAACTTGCGTGAAAGCGAGTACGCCGTACTTAATTATGATGACGATATCGTTTCAAGTTTTAGCGACAAAACGCGTGCAAACGTGGTGTGGTTTTCAACTAAAGAAAAGGTCGACGGTGCATATTTAACCGGTACCGCCCTAATTTACGACGACGAAGTTATTATTAAAACTACTGACCTTAATTTAAGTGGTGAACATAATATTTCCGACGTATTAGCGTGTATTTGCATTTTAAAACTTTGTGGTTTAACTACAACCGAAATACATAACGCTTTAAAAACTTTTAAAGGTGTAAAGCATAGAATTGAACTTATACACGAAAAAAATGAAATTAGTTTTTATAACGATAGTAAAGCAACAAACGTTGACGCAACTATAAAAGCAATAAATTCAATGCAAAAGCCTACCGTTTTAATATTAGGTGGGTACGATAAAGGGCTTAATTACACCGAACTTATGTCGGCTGTAAAAAACTGCGAAAATGTTAAAAAAGTAGTTTTAACGGGCGCAAGTAGTAAGGCCATGTTTGATAGCGCAATTAAAGTAGGACTTGGCGAAGTTTCAGTAATTAAAGAATTTAGTTTAGCAGTAAGGGTAGCGTATCGGTTAGCAGAAAAGGGTTGGAACGTTTTATTGTCGCCGTCAACGTCAAGCTTTGATGAGTTTTCAGGCTTTGAAGAAAGGGGAGAAAGGTTTGTTGAAATCGTTACTTCTCTTTGATAAAAAGCGTGGCGACGCGTTTATTCCTTTAACTGTAATTTTACTTGCAGTTTTTGGGCTTTTTATGGTATATTCTGCGTCGTATTATACTGCTGAAACAACGCTTAACGACAAGTACTTTTACCTTAAAAAACAACTTATAGGCTTTTTATTTGGCTTAACTGGTATGTTATTTTTTAGTTTTTTCAACTACAAAAAACTGCTTAAAATTAAAACGCCACTTTTAATAATTTCAATAATTTTATTAGCCCTTGTTTTCACTCCGTTAGGCGTTGAAAACTACGGAGCAAAACGATGGATAGGCGTTGGCTCAATTACAATTCAACCGTCAGAAATAGCAAAGTTTGCTTTTATAATTTTTACGGCTGGCTATTTTTATAAAAACGTAAATCGCACGCAAACTTTTAAGGGCATTTTACCCGTAATTTTAGTAGGATTAACGCTATGCTTACTAATTATGTTAGAGCCTAATATGAGCATAACCGTTTGCCTTGGCGCATTGTTTTTAACTATGCTATATTCGTCAGGCGTAAAACTAAAATACGTTATTATAATTTTACTGCCACTTATTGCGCTTGTGCCTATTTTAATTTTAGTAGAACCTTATAGGTTAAAGCGCCTACTTGCTTTTATCAACCCGTGGGAATCGCCAAAGGGCGAAGGTTACCAACTAATTCAGTCGTTATACGCGCTTGGTCGTGGTGGTTTTACGGGCGTAGGCTATTTAAATTCCGTTCAAAAATATAGGTTTTTACCCTTTGCCGAAAGTGACTTTATTTTATCAGTGATAGGCGAAGAATTTGGGCTTATAGGCGTAATAACTATGTTTTTAGTTGATATTTTTTTAATTTGGCGTGGTTTTAAAACGGCAATTAGATGCAAAAATTATTTCGGCTATTTATTAGCAATAGGAATAACTTTTATTTATGCCGTTCAAGTAGGTGTTAACGCGTTAGTAGTAACGGGCAGTATACCACCAACTGGCTTGCCGTTACCATTAATTAGCGCAGGCAACACGTCGCTTATAGTTTTTATGAGCGCGTTTGGAATTTTACACTCAATATCAAAAGATTGCGACGCTATTTAGTAACTAAATTTATAAATTTCTCATACATTAAAAGTGTCTTGCGGGGTTGGTATGAGTAAGTTTGTAATTAACGGTGGAAATAAACTATTTGGCGAAGTAACGGTGCAAAGTGCAAAAAATAGTTTATTACCCTTAATATCTGCTTGCATTTTAATCGACGGCAAGGTAACTTTTTTAAATTGCAATAAATTAAACGACGTATGTGTTATGCTTGATATTATCAAGGCGTTAGGTGGAAGTTATTCGTGGAACGGCAGTAGTCTAACTGTTGACTGTTCTTCGTTAACGTCCTACGAATTACCTAAAGAATTAACAAGCAAAATACGTGCGTCTATTTTTTGTTTAGGCCCGTTACTTGGCAGATTTCACAAAGCGTTGTTTTTTAAGTCGGGTGGGTGTGATATAGGTGAAAGACCTATCGATTTACATATAAACGGCTTAACTAAACTTGGTGCAGAGTTTTCACTTGGCGACGTTATTTATTCAAGGGTAGATGAAGTTATAGGCAGTGAAATTACGCTACCATTTAAAAGCGTTGGTGCAACTGAAAACATTATGATGTTAGCCAGCGTTTGCAAGGGTAAAACGGTTATTAAAAACTGTGCAAAAGAACCTGAAATATCTAACTTGGCCGAACTATTGCGCCGTGCTGGTGGAGAAATTTACGGTGCAGGAACAGACGTTATTGAAGTGTACGGCGTACCAAAACTAAAATCAAACGATATAGTATTTACACCCGTGCCAGATAGAATAGAAACGGGCACTTATTTGCTTTCAACCTTGTCAACTGGTGGCGAAGTAACCATAAAAAACTGTATTTTTTCACATAACGTTGCTTTAATTAAAAAAATATACAATAACGCTTGCAAAATAAGTATAAATAATGATAAAATATATATTAAGTCAATGGGTGTAGGTAATTCACTCGGTTTTGTTAAAACCGCGCCTTATCCTGGGTATCCTACCGACCTACAAACTCCACTTGTTGCATACGCATCAACTTTAAACGGAATGACCATCGTTCACGAGGGCGTGTTTAGTTCGCGTTTTAATCAAATTGCCGAACTAAAAAAGATGGGTGCCGATTTAACCGTTGTAAAAAATCGCGTAGTTATCGAGGGGGTTAGAACGCTTTACGGCGCAACCGTAACGGCGCTTGATTTAAGGGGTGGTGCAGGTATGGTTATTGCAGGGCTTAAGGCTCACGGGCAAACTGTAATAAACAACGCTGAAATTATCGACCGTGGCTACTACGATTTGGAGGGTAAGTTGCGCTCTTTGGGTGCAGACGTTACAAGAATTCACGATGAAATATAAAAAACTACTTGTATTCGTAACCGTTTTATTCTTTTTAACGGTAAGCGTTATATGTTTTTCAACTTTATTCAAGGTGGTTGACGTATCAGTTCAAGCAACCGTAGTTTCTTCTTCGAACGAACAAGTTCTTGAAAAAACTGAAGCGTGCTTACAAAATTATAGTGGCAAAAACTTAGTTTTTGTAAACGAAGGCGAACTTAAAAACGAAATTGAAGGTCAATCTCCTTACGTTAAGGTTGAAAAGGTTGAAAAAATATATCCTAACAAAATTAAAGTAACGGTAACCGAACGCAAAGAAGCGTACGTAGTTAATTACGATAATAGTTTTTACGTGTTAGACGATGAGTTTTATTGCGTAGCAAAACGCACTGAAAACGTGGCAAACGTACCTAATCACCGTAATATTTTATTAAATCTTAACGTAGCCGACTATTCGGTTGACGCATTACAAGTAAACAAAACCTTTACGTTGAACGACGAAGTTTCTAAATCGTCACTTCAATCGCTTACAAGTGTAGTTTTAGATAAAAACGACGTTATAAGTTCAATTACCGTTAAGGTTAAAGAAAACGCTTATTACAACCGTCAAATTACTATTTCAATGGTTGAGGGTGTTAATTTCGTATTAGACAAGGCTAATGAAAACGTAACTTCAAAATTCAACTTTGCTTATTCGCAATACTTATTAATGCCAAACAAAAGTTACGCTGTGTTTACCGTTAGCGTAAGCGAACAAACTGGCGATTATATCCTTTCGTAGTAGGACAAGCAATCGGTATTGACATTTTTATAAAAATGTATTAAAATTAATACGATGGTGGTGAAATATGCTTAATAACTGTGTAGCAGTACTAAATATTAGTTCGTCAGCCTTAACTTTAATTGTAGGGGAACGTAGTGTAAACGGCACTTTTGCTTTTCGCGCTAAAGAAAGCGTTGAATATTACGCTTTTTACAACGGCGAATTTTCCGACGTTAAAGAATTTAAGTTGAAATTAGAAGAACTTTACGCTAACTTAATAGAAAATAACGCAATTTCATCAATTAACGAAATTTACGTAAGTTTGCCAGGTGAATTTGCAAAAACTGTATCTAAAAACTATAAAATAACTTTTAACAAAGCTAAAAAAATCACGTTAGGTGACGTTGAAACGCTTTACAACTTAGCCTTTGAAGAGTTAGAAAATTATACCTTAGTAAACCGTAGTGAAATTTACTATCTTATAAACAACGTTAAAACTCATAACGTTATAGGCGCAACGTCTGCGTCGCTTGCCGGTAGATTGTGCTACGTATACGCTCAAAACTACTTTAAAAACTTAATTGACGAAGTTTTATCTGGCATAGGGGTAAAAACAATTAAGTACGTTTCGTTAGACGTAGCGTTAAACCAATATTTATTCTCAGGTGACAGTAAAGACGTATGCCGTATTTTATTAAACGTTGGTAACGTAACCACTTCAGTTTCAATAGCGTCTGGGAACGGCTTGTTATTTAGTGGCGCTGTGGCTCAGGGTGGCGGTATTATATCGGCGTACTTATCAAACAATTTAGAGTGCGACTATTACGTGGCAGACACTCTTAAAAACAAAATCAACTTAGGCTTGCGTGATAACGCTGAAGCGTCGTACCTTATTACTGATAGGTTTAACGAAGAGTTTTTGGCATCACGTAACGAAGTTAACGATATTACCAAAAACGTTTTAGACGAACTTGCTGAAGACGTTGATAAACTTTTAGGCAGTTGCACTTTAAAAATCCCAAGCGACGTTGAAATTTATTTCACGGGCTCAGGAATTTGCTCAATTCGTGGCGCAGTTGAATACGTTGCATCAAGATTAAATTCTTATCCAAACGTAATAGCGCCAAGTATTCCACACTATAACAAACCGTCAAAAAGCGATATAATCGCCTTGCTTGATACGGTTTTAGTTTACAAAAACGATAAAATCTTTTTTGCTTAAAAAACGGAGGTCTTATGTTCGAAGAAAATCAAGGTTTTAATTTTGACGCGTCAAACGGTCTTAACATTTGTAAAATTAAAGTAGTAGGCGTAGGTGGTGCTGGTAACAACGCCATCAATCGTATGATTGACGCTAATATTAAAAGCGCTGAATTCGTTGCCGTTAATACGGACATGCAGTCGCTTATGCTTTCTAAAGCCGACCTTAAAAACAGAATTCAAATAGGTAAAGAAGTTACCAAAGGTCTTGGCGCTGGTTCATATCCTGAACTTGGTGAAAAAGCCGCTGAAGAAAGTAGAGAAGAACTTGAAAAATTAGTTGAAGGCGTTAACCTTTTATTTATCACTGCCGGTATGGGTGGTGGTACTGGTACGGGTGCCGCTCCAGTTCTTGCTAAAATTGCTAAAGAAAAGGGCTGTATAACAGTAGCCGTTGTTTCTAAACCTTTCTCATACGAAGGTAAAAAGCGTGAAGAAAACGCTAAAAAAGGTATCCAAAACTTAGCAAAATTCGTTGATACTTTAATAGTTATTCCTAACGATAAACTTTTAGATTCACTTCCTAAAAACACACCTATGGTTGAAGCGCTTCGTCGTGCCGACGATAACTTAAAGCACGCTATTTGTGGTATTTCTGACCTAATTACCGTGCCTGCGCTTATCAACCTTGACTTTGCTGACGTTAGAACTATTATTCAAGGCCAAGGCTTAGCACATATGGGTGTTGGTCGTGCTAAAGGCGAAAACCGTATCGTAGAAGCCGTACGCCAAGCAATTTCATCACCTATGCTTGAAACTACCAGTGAAGGTGCGCGTGGTATTATTTTAAATATCACGGGTGACGCTAATATGTCGATAGGTGAGGTGAACGAAGCAGCAACGCTTATTCAAGGCGTAGTTGACTATTCGGCAAACATTATTTTCGGTGCTAATACTTTACCAGAACTTAAAGATGAAGTTTTAATTACTATTATCGCAACTGGTTTTCCTGACGGACAATCGCGTGAAATTCGCCAGTCTATAAACCTTCAACCACGCTCTAACTTTGATACTTTATTAAATAAACCTGAAGTTAAAGAAGAAGTTGCTGCTACCGTTGAAGTTAATGAACCCGTTCAAGAAGTTGCTATTCAACCTCAACCTGAACCAGTTGTTCAAGCACCTAAAAAAGAAATTCCACCATTTGTTAGAAAGTTATTTAGAAAGAAATAAAATTAACCCGTTAATCAGTGCGATTAACGGGTTTTTAATATTTTTACAGCAATAAAAAAAGGCTTTATTAAGCCGTTTTTTTATACTTGTTTTTCTTTTTCAGCATTGAAAGCATCA
>JAGBYC010000168.1 GCA_017628935.1 Clostridia bacterium
CACCAAAGTAATAGTTAACGCCGTCGATTTCGAACACGAATACTTTTGCTTCGTCGTTCCATGTCCATACTGCTGCGTTAGATACTAATCTTAAGTTCTTGTAAGTACCATTTAGGTAACCTTCTAAATATTGTTCGCCAACTTTTAATGCGTAACCACCTTCAACTACTTCTACTACAACGTCTACTGCTTTTTCAAGCTTATCTGTTGTGTTAAGTGCACCCTTGCTGTTTAATGTTCCGTCGAAGTATAATACAGAACCGTTAGCAGGTGTTGTGTTCATTGTAATTTTGAATGTACCAGCTACTGGAGCAGTGATTGCTTCTGCGCAGTAATCTGCATTTGCAAGAGTACCTAATAAACCAGGGAATTGAGAAACGCCTACTTTTGATAGGTTTTCACCAGTGATATACTTAATATCGCTTAGTGCCATTGTTGTGTTTGCATAACCACCACGGTCACGGTCACCAAAGTAATAGTTAACGCCTTCGATTTCGAATACGAATACTTTTGCTTCGTCTTTCCATGTCCATACTGCTGCGTTAGATACTAATCTTAAGTTCTTGTAAGTACCATTTAGGTAACCTTCTAAATATTGTTCGCCAACTTTTAATGCGTAACCGCCTTCAACTACTTCTACTACAACGTCTACTGCTTTGTGAGCCTTATCAGTTGTGTTAAGTGCACCCTTGCTGTTTAATGTTCCGTCGAAGTATAATACAGAACCGTTAGCAGGTGTTGTGTTCATTGCAATTTTGAATGTGCCAGCTACTGGAGCACTAATTGGTTTATGAACGTAAGCACCCTTAGGAGCAGCGTCAACAACTACTTGGAATACAAGAGTATCTGTAGCTGAACCAGAAGTTAAAGTTGCAGTTAATTCGATAGTTGTTTGTTCTTCAGGAAGTTCAACAATAAGTTTACCACCTTCAACTACTGCGCAAGCGTTATTAGATTCCCAAGCAATAACAACGTCAGCATAAGATAGACCAGCTACTTGAAGTTCGTATGAACCATTTTCTGTAATGTTTTCAATAAATGTTAAGTTAGCTTTTTCAAAAGCAACTTCGCCAGCTTCATCAAGTTCAGGAAGTGAAACGTATTCAAAAGCATTAGCATCAACAGGAGTTAAGTAGAAATCTCCGTTGTAAACACTGATAACACCTTCAACGTTTGCAGTCCAACCAAAGTGTTCAGCGTGTTCAGCTATAAAATTAGCTTGTTCAGCCTTTGGAATTGGGCAAGTAGAAGAAGAAATACGAACGTATGATTCTTTTCCAGCTAATTTAAATTTGTAGTAACCATTAGAAGCATCTTGACCAGTAATAGTTACACCGTTAATTTTAACGTATTGTGCTTGAGGACCAGCTAAGGCAGCATCAGATAAAGAAGCAGCACTTGCATAAATTTGAGTAAAGTCTGCAGGTTGTAATGTAACAGATGGTTCATCTAATTTTTCAACAACAGCGCTCTTTAATTCATAAGTACCGCTATAAAGTTCAAAGTTACCGTTTACGCGAACTACGTCACCAATAGAAAGGTTTTTAGCTGGGTCGTAAGAAGTATCAGCAAAACTATAAATATAGTAACCACCATTGTGATTTATATCTTCAACGTAAATGCAGTTGTAAGTTTGTCCAGCTGATTTAGAAACGATTGCTGAAACGTAACCTTTAATGAATAAGTTATCGCCATTTTTTGAAGCTGCGTATTCTTCAAAAGTTGTATACTTGAATGCTGGAAGAGTACGGTTGAATCTCTTTTCGTAAGTTTCAACAATAGTTTTATCGCCTACTTGAAGTTCTAACGAGAAAGTAGCAATTAACGCGTACTTAACTTCAGTTTCAGTTAAAGTATCAACGTCAATACGTGGGGTTTCGCCAGTTGTGTCTAAAACAACTTTACCAGCGTCAGCTTCAGCTAATTCTACAGACCAAGTGATTGGGTAAACAACACCTTCGATTGCGATTTGTGGACGTAAATCGTAATCGGTAGCAGTTACTTCAACGTTTTTCTCTAATTGATAGAGATAGTCTGCTGCGGCAGCTAATTCAATTTGAGCATTTTCTCTTGCTGTTTTTTCAGCAGGAGATGTGTTACATGCTGCGAAAACTGATAAGCTTAACGCAAGGAACATGATTAAA
>JAGBYC010000169.1 GCA_017628935.1 Clostridia bacterium
AAGGTCGATAAGTTTTATAAACGGCCATGCTACGAAAACGCCACCTAATGCTATAAGCATTACTCCAAGTGGAACTAAAATAATATCAAGCTTAGTTTTGCCTGCGTAAAACGATACGAGTTCTACTGCTAAAAGACTTACCACGTACGCGCCGATAGGGTTACCCGGTGCACCTAAACTTAAACTAAGCCCTGCCCCTAAAACAAGTTTATCAGCAAACGCGCCAACGAAGCCTGCAACGGCAGACGAGAATATTAAAAGTTTGTTTTTAGTAAGAGCAAACGCTATACCTACGCCTATCCCAGCGCCCATAAGCGATTTTGCCATACTTGCAATAGTTGCTAAAGTTTTGCCAACGTAGTTATCACCTATCCAGCCTGCAATTTGTGCTAAAATAGTGCCTGCAATTAAAGTGCAAAATAAACCTTGCGCCATACCCGAAAACGCCGTTATAAACCAACGGTTTGATAGCGCTTTAATTGTTTTTTTCAACGAAGGCTTTTTGTTACTAGTAGTTTTTTTCATTAGTATACCTCCACTAATTTATTATCAATTAAATCACACGACGCCAAAATATATTCTACGCCGTTTTTATTTATTCTAAAATACGGTTTTGCATCTTTACCGTGTAAATGACCGTACACTACTTTACTTACCTTATATTTTTCAAATAAATTAGTAAATAACGAATCTTCTTTTCTAATATTGAACGGTGGATAGTGAATTAAAGCAATAAGTTCATCACCCTCTTCAAGCAACTTTTCGGCATTTTTTAAGGCTAAAGTAAAGCGTTCAGCCTCTCTTAAATAAAGTTTACGGTCTTGCTCGTTAAAATCAGGCGAACCTTCTACTGCCCAACCACGCGAACCACAAAATACGTAATTACCTATTTTAACTGCGTCGTTTTGAAGAGCAATTATATTATTAGGTAACGCGCTACGCACACGCGTAATACTTTGCCACCAGTAATCGTGATTGCCACGAATAATAATTTTAGTACCTTTAAGTTTAGTTAAAAATTCAATATCAGTAAGGGCGTTTTCAAGTTTCATAGCCCAACTAATATCACCAGATATTAAAACTATATCGTCGTCACTAACCTTTTCGTTCCAGTCGTATTCAATTTTTTCAAGATATCCACCCCATTTTTCACCGAAAATATCCATAGGCTTATCGCCGGTGCTTGAAAGGTGTAAATCACTTATAGCATAAATTTTCATAATTAACTTTTTTCATATTTTATTACAACGCGTAGTTAAAGTCAAACAATTTTACGCGTTATAAAATATTTTTAATAAAATCACGCCGTAGTAACTTTTATTTAACCCTTTAGCATATATTGAATTGAAAAGTACAATTAGGAGGTTAATATGTCTTTTTTTTCTAACTTTAGCCAAGATAGATGCCCTTGCCAAATTTCAGGCAATCCTTTAAACGGCCTTTGCGAAAAAGTATGTATTCAGGTAAAAAAAGTTTTTGACGCCTGCGTTAAACAGTCGCAAGAAGACGGCGTTACCGTAGTATTACAAAACTTAACGCCAGCAAACCCTACATACCCACTAACTTTTATAAGCGCAAAATCAACGTCAAGTATGGCTACTATAAATTCAGTAGAAATTACACCGTTACCTGATAGGCAAAACCTAAGTAGAGTTCAAGTAACCTACACCGTACCAGTTGAAGTAATTTATTCTGACGCAAACGGCGTGCAAGGTAAAGCAACAAGCACGGTAAGTTTATCGCAAGACGTAATTTTATTCGTTCCGTCTCCGTCGATTATGCCTTACGAAGTAGAGGCTGTTGTTTCAGTAGTTTCGCCTGAAGGAACGTATACTGGCGAAAACACCTTTACCGTTACTTTCTGCACTACAAGTATTTTAAAAATTGTAATGACGGTAGAACTTTTAATTCCTTCATACGGCTATTGCGTAATGCCTTCGTGCCAAGAATACACACAAGAAGTATGCTCTGGATTTTTCGAACTGCCACTTTTCCCAAACGGCAACGGCGTATAACAATAAAAAAGCACACCTTAAAGTGTGCTTTTATTTTATAACGATTTTACGTAAGAACGACGACGTTTATGTAATCTAGCATCAAAGTTCTTCCATTGATTTATAATTTTTAAGTTATCTTCTAAGTTAAGGTTAGTTTCGCAATACTCAACTTCGTTTTCGTAAAGGGCTTTTTGCATACAAGCAAACAACGCGCTTGAAATACCCTTCATAGCGTATTCAGGTAAAACGCCTACTAA
>JAGBYC010000170.1 GCA_017628935.1 Clostridia bacterium
GGTTTGATTATATAGGAACACTTTTAATAGTAACGGCAAACGTTTATTCTTTAGCGCTACCTATAATAGTTGCGTCAAACTTAGTTGAAAACTTATGTAAATTTAAAAGTAAATACGTTGCTCCACTTATAGTTACGGGCGCTTGTTTTATATTAACGCTAATTACAAGCCACGGTTTTTTTGCTCACCTTAATTTTATGCAAACTTACGGCGTGTGGTTTTTAATAATTATAACTTACGGCTTACCTATAATTTTGTGGGCGCTTATTAGGAGAAATAAAAATGAACGTATTTAAACGGGCTAAGTTTATAGCCATAATATTTTTAATAATATTCTTTTTCTTTTTTACTAACGACTTTAACACCGTTAACATTGAAAAAACGGCGCTTATAGTTGCGCTTGGTATCGACAAGGCTGAAAACGAATATGAAATTACCGTTCAAATTGCCGTGCCTGAGGCAACCGACCAGTCTAAAGCAAACGCAGAAAGCGTAATTTCTGCTAAAAGCGACACCTTGTATTCTGCCGTTGAAAAAATTAGCGAAGAAACGGGCTGGCACCCTCGCCTTAGTTTTTGCAACTTGGTTTTAATAGGTGAAAATATGCTTAGCGAAAATATTATTAACGTAACCGACTTTTTTTTGCGTTCGTATAAGATAGAAGATTCGGCTATTATTTGCGCTACCGAAGGCAGCGCAAAAGACGTTTTATTAACAACGTCGCCCCTTGATAATATTTCAAGTTTTGCTCTTACTAAAATTTTCGTAAGGGAGTTTGATAACGCTAGCGCCGTAGTAACGTCAAGCATAAAAAACTTTGCTATAGGTGGATATTCTAAGTCAAAATACGGTTTTTTACCCTACGTAAAAAAGGTTGAAACGGAAGACAAAACAGACGTAAAAGCGTCGGCTGTTATACTAAATTCTCCTAATTCGGCAACGGGTGGGGAAAGTGGTTCTAACGGCGATAGTTCAAGTGGCGCAGGCAAAAAAGATAAGCCAAGTGTGTTTGACGCCACTACAACTCTTTTGTTCCACGACGGTTACTGCGTTGGCAAGTTAAATAAAGAAGAATCACTTTTTTATTCGCTTATAACTAAGCAAGTTAGCGAAGCGTATTTTTCAATAGAGGCAGTTGACGATAGTGGTAACGCAGGCAAATATTTAGTTGCCGTAACCGACGTTAAAAATAAAACTAAACTTACTTTTGAAGATAGTAAGCCAGTGTTTAAGGGTGAATTATCGCTATGGCTTAAGGTAGTAGACAGTAACGCCACGCAAGATATTAAAGATTATTCTAACTTAGGTAGGCTATCAAAAAGCATGCTGTCAAACGCTGAAAAACTGGTAACTGAAAAACTTTATTCACTGTTTGATAAAATTAAAAAAAGTGAGTGCGACTTGTTTGAACTTACCAACTCTTTATACCGAATAAACCCTAAAAAGTATTACGAAATGGGTGACAAAATTAAAAAAGAAACTACTGCTAAGTTTAATGTTACTTGCAATAATTTCAGTTAATAAAGGGTTGACTTTACGCCCGTTTTATATTAAAATATCGGTATGAAATACGATACTATTTTATTTGATGCCGACAATACTTTACTTGACTTTTCTATGGCTGAAAAAAAGGCTCACGAAAAGGTTAGTTTAGAATACGGTTTACCAGTTAACGACGAATTGTACGCACTATATAGCACTATTAACGACGGGCTTTGGAAAGATTACGAAAAAGGCTTATTCACCCGTGACGAAATAGTAGTTTTGCGTTTTACAAGATACCTTGAAAAATTAGGCCGAACAGACGTTGACGCTTACGTTTTTAATGTAAAATATCGCGAATATTTAAGCGAAGGTAAATTCGTTATAGACGGCGCGTACGAAGTGTTAGAAACTTTAAAAAATATGGGGGCTAAAATTTACGTTGTTACTAACGGCGTTTCTTCAACGCAAAAACGTAGGCTTAACCCACAACCGTTTTTTAAGTTTTTAGACGGAGTGTGCATTTCTGAAGATGCAGGCTACCCTAAGCCAGACGTTAGATTTTTTGCCTCTGCCGTAAAAACTTATAATATACGCCTTGATGAAAAGGCAATTATAGTTGGCGATAGCTTATCAAGCGATATTAAAGGTGGCAACAACGTAGGTATTGCAACTTGTTGGTTTAACCCTAAAAACAAACCACTTGTAAACGGTTATAAAGTAGATTATGAAATTAAAAACTTATATGAAGTTATAGATATAGTAAAATAAAATA
>JAGBYC010000171.1 GCA_017628935.1 Clostridia bacterium
AAAGAACTTGAAAGACAAAGACACAATATAGAACTTATTGCTTCTGAAAATATCGTTTCCCCTGCAGTTTTACTTGCAGCTGGCACGGTTTTAACTAACAAATACGCTGAAGGTTACCCTGGTAAAAGATATTACGGCGGTTGCGTTTACGTAGACGAAGTTGAAGAAATTGCAAGAGAAAGGGCTAAAAAACTTTTCGGTGCTGAACACGCTAACGTTCAACCACATAGTGGCGCGAACGCTAACTTAGCAGTATTTTTTGCACTTTTAAATCCTGGTGATACAGTTCTTTCTTTAAGTTTAGCAAACGGTGGCCACTTATCACACGGTTCTCCTGTAAACATTTCTGGTAAATACTTTAATATTATTCCTTACGAAGTTAGCTCTGTTTCACAAGTTTTAGACTACGATAAAATAAGAAGTTTAGCATTAGAACATAAGCCTAAACTTATTTTAGCGGGCGCTTCTGCTTACGCAAGAAAAATTGACTTTAAAAAGTTTAAAGAAATTGCTGACGAAGTTGGCGCTTACTTAATGGTAGATATGGCGCACATCGCAGGTTTAGTTGCTGCAGGCTTACACGAAAACCCAGTTCCTTATGCAGACGTTGTTACGACTACTACTCATAAAACTCTTCGTGGTCCAAGGGGCGGTTTAATTTTATGTAAAGAAAAGTATGCTAAACAAATTGATAAGGCAATTTTCCCTGGTATTCAAGGCGGTCCTCTTATGCACATTATCGCAGCAAAGGCAGTTGCTTTTGGCGAAGCGTTAACTGAAGAATTTAAAGAGTATCAAAAAAATATTGTTGAAAACGCTAAAGTTTTAGCAGAAAAATTAATGGAATACGGTGTTAAACTCGTTTCTAACGGAACGGATAACCACCTTATGCTTATTGATTTAAGAGGAACAGGCGTTACAGGCAAAGAGCTTGAAAAACGTTTAGACGAAGTTCACATTACTGCTAACAAAAACACAATTCCTAACGACCCTGAAAGTCCTTTCGTTACAAGTGGTTTAAGAGTTGGAACTCCTGCTATTACTTCAAGGGGCTTCGGCGTAAACGAAATGGAAAAAATTGCAGGCTTTATTAGAGATATTATTTTTTATTTTGAAAATAGTAAAGAAAGGGTTACTAAAGAAGTTGTTGCCCTTTGTGAAAAATTCCCTATATACGGTAAGGAAATATAAAATAAATGAAAATATTAGTTGTAGGTAGTGGCGGTAGAGAACACGCTATTATCAAAAAAATTAAAGAAAATAAAAGCGTTGAAGAGATTTTTGCTCTTCCTGGTAACGGTGGTATTAGTAGTGACGCTACTTGCGTGGCTATAGGCGCTAAAGATATTGATAAAATCGTTGAATTTGCTGTTAATAATAAAATTGATTACGCAATAGTTGCACCAGACGACCCGCTTGTTTTAGGCGCTGTTGACAAGTTAAACGAAGTAGGTATTCCTTGCTTTGGCCCAAATAAAGCGGCTGCTATTATTGAAGGCAGTAAGGTGTTTTCTAAAAATTTAATGAAAAAATATAATATTCCTACTGCTGAGTACGCTACGTTTACAGATGCAAAAACTGCTTTAAATTATTTAGAAACTGCTAAAATTCCAGTTGTTGTTAAAGCGGACGGATTAGCGCTTGGTAAAGGCGTAATAATTGCAAACACTTTAAAAGAAGCACAAGACGCCGTTTTATCAATTATGGAAGATAAGGTT
>JAGBYC010000172.1 GCA_017628935.1 Clostridia bacterium
GCATCACTTGACTTCGAAGAATTTGATAAAGCAAACTACGGTGACACTAAAAACCTTCTTGATTACGCTGGTATGCGTATTGCAGACACAACTATCTTCTATACTTACGAAGGTAGCGATATTGCTAAATTCTCTGTAAACGGTGGTGAAAAGTTAACTAACTTTAACTATACGTTCACAACTGCTGGTACTAACGTAATTAAATTCTTTGACGCTAACGACAATGAACTTGGCGAAACAACTGTTGAAGTTAAAGCAAGTTTCTTCAGTCTTACAAACAACATTACTAACGGTTCTATCCAAGTAATTCGTGATGGTGAAGAAATTGAAATTACTAACGAAGCATTCTTAATGGAAGGCGACGTTATTAAGTTAACTCCTACTAGCCACAGCATTTCTGAAGTGTTCTTCAGTGACGTACGTGAATTCAGCCTTAACGGTACAGCATATAACTACGATACAGCTAACAAATCAAACAACGCAAACCTTCCACTTGAATATAGTGAAGATGGTTATTATTTCTTAACTGTAACTGAAGGTATTGTTGCTGATGGAAATATTAACGTTACTGCAAACTTCAATAGATACTGTAAAGTAACTACTATTGATAGCGAGGCTGGTAATACGGATGCTTATTACTGGACTGACGAAGCTTTCTGGTTACAATCTTCAAACAGTGACAACATCAATAAAGGTAAATCAGCTAATAAAGTTTTAGTTGGTTACGGTAGAAAAGACGTAGTTGAAAAACAAGAAGACGGTACTTTCAGACACCTTCGTGACGACTATAAGCAAAGCGATTATAACCAAATTACTAACGCTATTTACGGTGGTAACATTTACTACGGTAACTACAGTAATACTGAAGGCACTGTAAGCAAAGATAATAAAAACTACAACGATACAATTTACTCTATCGTTCCTGATATGGTATTTGAAGCAATTTACCTTGATATTACTGTAGATTACGAATTCAAACTTATTTCTAGAAACTCTAAAGAATCTGGTTTACGTGTAAAAGTTATCTTCGGTAAAGAAGGTATTGATAATTACTTAAAATACAACGTAGATACTCAATCTAACACTTACGCTAACCCATTTGAAACAATTCACAACTATATTACAACAGTTGGTCAACTTACAAAAGGTGGTTCTGGTAAAGCAGTTGCAGACATTAAAGCGTCTGACTGGAAGGGTATAGGCGGTGACTGGGACGGTTACGATTATACTAATAAAGTATACGTTCCAAACGCATTAGGCTTAGAAAACGGTATCGACTTAACTTCTGGTAGCTTCAACCTTCATCGTGAAGACTTTGCTGGCCCTGGTTACGTTTACCAACAAATTAATGGTTCAATTTGGGCTAACAGCTTAACAAACGAAAATCAATACGGTTACGCTATTACGCTTGGTAACTTCAAGTCGTCTAACGGCAATATTAAAGAATACGTATTTATGCCTGTTGTAAGAACACGTAACACTGTTAATGAAGGTATCTATACAATGACTATCGTAAAAGCAACAAGCGTTAACGCAACTGCACTTGCTACACAAAAACTTGAATCAGTATTAACTACTGAAAAACCAGAAGGTGCTTATAACACTATTAACGACGGCACAACAACTTACTATACAAGATATACACTTAAAGACATTAACTGGATATCTCAAATAGTTGATGGCGTTGAAGAAAAATTCAGCGCAGGCGAAGCGCCTGTAATCGAATAAGGAGGTAATTACAATGAAATACTTAAAACCAATTTTCGATGTTACAATCCTTGACGAATACGATGTTATAACTCAATCTGACTTCTATATTGAAGACCCAGACTGGTTCGACTAAGAACAAACAACAATATAAAAGGCGTAGCAAATACTTGCTACGCTTTTTTGTTTAGTTTTAGGCTAAATAAAGAGGGATTTTTAAAGCGTTCGTTACGGTCATTCTAAGACGCGCTTAATTGACCGACCCACGAAGAATTTGGCTTATAATACAATAAGGATGAGATACGTTCGACTACGCTTTGCTACGCTCAGTATGACATCTTGAAAATTAAAACATTATATGTTACAATATAATAAAGAGGATACTATGTATTACGTTTATATTATTACTAATAAAAACAAAACCGTTTTATACGTTGGTGTAACTAATGATATAAAGCGAAGAATATATGAACATAAAAACAAGTTGGTAGATGGGTTTTCTAAAAAATATAATTTGGACACTTTAGTTTATTATGAGTATACTAGTGATATTACTAGTGCAATTGAACGTGAAAAACAAATAAAAGGTTGGATAAGAGCCAAAAAGGAAAAGCTTATAACTGATTTTAATGAAAACTGGGATGATTTAATAATATGGTAAAACTTCACATGTCATTCTGAGAGGCGCTTACTTGACCGACATACGAAGAATCTGGCTTATAATATAATAAGGATGAGATACGTTCGACTACGTTTTGCTACGCTCAGTATGACGCTATTATCAAAAAGATAATAAAAAAGGTGTGATAATTCACACCTTTTGTTTTTTTATTAAAGTAATTCAAGGGCTGTTTCAGCAACGTTAGCACCAGTAAAGCCGTAGTAACCAAACAAGTCTTTAGCAGGGGCTGATTTACCAAATTCATCAACGCCAATAACCTTACCGTCAATGCCAGCGTATTTATACCAAGGCATAGTTGAGCCTGCTTCAACGCATACTCTTGCACGTACGCTTTCAGGTAAAACGCTTTCTTTAAATCTAAACGACTGAGCATCGAAAAGTTCTTGGCAAGGCATACTTACAACGCGCGCGTCAACGCCTTTAGCCATAAGTAACTTTTTAGCTTCCATACAGTATTGAATTTCGCTACCACAACCTATTAAAATAACGTCAGGAACTTTTTTAACGCTGTCTGCTAAAATGTAGCCACCTTTAAGTGCGTTTTTGCCAGTGCCTTCAAATGAAGGAAGGTTTTGGCGTGATAAGATAATTGACGTAGGGCCTTTTTGAGTGTAAGCAGCAACGTAAGCAGCTGCAGTTTCACGACCGTCGCAAGGGCGGAACACTTTCATATCAGGCATAGAGCGAAGTGCTGTAAGTTGTTCGATAGGTTGGTGTGTAGGTCCGTCTTCGCCAACACCGATACTGTCGTGTGATAAAATGTACGCTACGTTAAGGTTCATAATAGCCGACATACGCATTGCGTTCTTCATATAATCAGAGAAAACGAAGAAGGTTGAAGAGAACGGTAAAATACCACCGTGTGCAGCCATACCGTTACAAATAGCGCTCATAGCGTGTTCGCGAATACCAAAACGGATATTTTTGCCTACGCGGTTATCAGCCGAATAATAACTTTCACCTTTTAAGAAAGCCTTAGTTGATGGAGCAAGGTCTGCCGAACCACCAAATAACGAAGGAACTTGTTTTGAAATTTTGTTAAGAACGATATGGCCTAAACCACGTGTAGCATCGTCTTTTTCAAAATTGTAAAGATCGCTATCGTCAATAGTAGGAAGTTTACCACTAATAACGCTTGTAAATTCAGCGTAAAGTTCAGGGTATTTAATAGCGTATTCTTTTAATAATTTTTTCCAGTTACGGTGTGCTTTTTTACCACGGCGAATAGCAGTTTGAGTGTGTTTGTAAACTTCGCTAGGAACAAAGAAAGGTTCGTAGTTCCAACCAAGATTTTCACGCAATTTACTAATATTTGCTTCGCCAAGAGGAGCACCGTGAGTGCTTTCGCTACCTGCAGTAGGTGAGCCGTAACCGATAGTAGTTTTACAAATAATAAGCGAAGGTTTTTCAGTTTCAGCCTTTGCTTTTTTAATAGCCTTTTTAATAGCGTTTACGTCGTTACCATCGTTAACAACTAAAACTTGCCAACCTTGAGAAATATGGCGTTTTTTAACGTCTTCAGTGAACGAAGTAGACGTATCGCCTTCAATAGTAATTTTGTTATCATCGTATAATACGATGAGTTTACCAAGTTTAAGCGTACCAGCAAGTGATGCGGCCTCGTATTCAATGCCTTCCATCATACAACCGTCGCCACATAAAGCGTAAGTGTAGTGGTCAACAACCTTAAACCCGTCACGGTTATATTTTGCAGCAAGGTGAGTTTCACTAATAGCCATACCAACAGCGTTTGCAATACCTTGACCAAGTGGGCCGGTTGAAATTTCAACACCGTCAGTTACACCGTATTCTGGGTGACCTGGGGTTTTAGAACCAAGTTGACGGAAATTCATAATATCGTCAATAGAAACTTTAAAACCATAAAGGTGTAAAAGCGCGTAGTTAAGCATTGAGCCGTGGCCAGCAGATAAAATAAATCTGTCACGGTTAAAGAACTTACTGTCGCTTGAATTAAAGGTTAAAAAGTTTTGCCATAAAGTATACGCAATAGGTGATGCACCAAGCGTGATACCAGGGTGACCTGAGTTTGCTTTTTGAATTGCGTCTACTGAAAGCATACGCATTGCATTTACGGTAAGAAGGCTATTATCCATAAAAATCTCCTGTAAAGTTCTATGTTCTTACATTATATACTATTTTTTTTATTTTTTAAAGCAAAAAAGGGCAATAATTTAAAATATTGTAAAAATAAATTAAAAGTGTTTGAAAATGGAGTAATAAATGTTCGTTTAACATAAAAATACTTTACAATTTTTGATAATAAATATATAATATTTAATAATACTATGCGTAAGAGTTGTTTTACACGGCGCTTGCGTAAATAATAAAAAATTATTAAAGGTAAATACTATGTCTAAAAACAAACAATTCGTAACCGCTATTGCTGATATCAACGAGAATTTCCCTCAATGGTATACCGACGTTATTTTAAAAACTAAACTTGTCGACTACGGCCCAGTAAAGGGCACGATGGTAATTCGTCCGTACGGTTACGCTATTTGGGAAAATATACAAAACGAACTTAATAAACGCTTTAAAAAATCGGGCGCTGAAAATGCGTACTTTCCTATGCTTATTCCTGCAAGTTACTTAACTAAAGAAGCAGAGCACGTTGAAGGTTTTGCGCCTGAAGTTGCCGTTGTTACTCACGCAGGTGGTAAAGAACTTGATGAAGCGCTTATTATTCGCCCTACAAGTGAAACTATTATTTGTGATATGTTTGCTAAATGGATGGAAAGTTATCGTGACCTTCCTATCGTTATCAACCAATGGGCTAACGTTATGAGATGGGAAAAAACTACACGTCCTTTCCTTCGTACAAGTGAATTTTTATGGCAAGAAGGCCACACCGTTCACGCTACTAGCGAAGAAGCAGAAGCAAAAACTCAACAAATGCTTGAAATTTACAAAGAATTTGCTGAAAACTGCTTAGCAATTCCTGTATTTACTGGCAAAAAAACTGAAAAAGAAAAGTTTGCCGGTGCCGTTGCTACTTACGGTATGGAAGCAATGATGCTTGACGGTAAAAGTTTACAAGCAGGTACGTCGCACTATTTAGGTCAAAACTTTGCTAAAGCCTTCAATATGAAGTTTTTAGATAAAGACGGCGAACTTAAATACGGCTGGTCGTCATCTTGGGGTGTTTCTACGCGTTTAATCGGTGCAATTATTATGGCGCACGGTGACCAACGTGGTTTAGTTTTACCACCAGTTGTAGCGCCTATTCAAGTTGTTATCGTGCCTATCGCTATGCATAAAGAAGGCGTTTTAGACAAGGCTAACGAACTTAAAAAAGCCTTTGAAGACGCTGGCATTCGCGTTACTTTAGATTCGCGTGACGAAACTCCAGGTTGGAAGTTCAACGAATGGGAAATGAAAGGTGTTCCTGTTCGTATTGAAGTTGGTCCACGTGATATTGAAAACGGCAAAATGCTTGCTATGCGCCGTGATACTTTAGAAAAAATTGAACTTGCGCTTGGCGACACTAACGCAGTTAAAACTTTACTTGACGACGTTCAAGTTGGCTTACTTGAAAAATCAAGAAAAGCCCGCGATTCACGTGTTAAATGGGCAGAAACCTTAGACGAAATTTTTGATGCCGTTGAAGGTAAAAACTTCGTTAAAGCACCTTGGTGTGGTTGCCGTGAATGTGAAGATAAAATTAAAGAACGCGCAGCGGCAACGTCACGTGTTATGACTGATGACAGCGTTGAAGGTAAAACTTGTGCCGTATGTGGTAAAAAGGCTGAGAAGGTTGTTCTTTACGCACGCGCATATTAAGGTTTTATAAACGGCGTTATGCGTCGTTTCTTCAAAATTTTAAGTCTGCAATAACCAAAAAGGTTAATTGCAACCTAAAAATTTTGAGAGCCTAGCCTAACTTGTTTCTAAAACCTTATTTAAGGCTTTATAAACTGCGCAATACTTTGTTTCTACAAAACATTGTTAACCCCAACAACCAAAAAGGGTAGTTGCAACCAAAAATTTTTAAGAGCCTTGCTTAACTTGTTTCTAATCGTTTAATTAGGTTAATTATTAAAATAAAACATTTGGAGAATTATGTTATCTTTATTATTTAGTGATTCTGAAGTTACTTTTCTTTATTCTATTATCGACGTTATAAGTATAGTAATTTCTATCGGTTTATTTATTCTTAAAGGCTTTGCTATTCGTTATATTGCCAAAAAGAATGGTTATAATAATTTATGGATGGCGTTTGTGCCTTTCTTAAACTATATTTTACTTGGTAAATATATCGGCAAGTGTAAAGTTTGGGGATTAAACCTTAAAAACATCGGCTTATGGCTTTGTATTATGAGTGCCGTTCAACTTTTTGGTTCGGGCATTATTAACGCCGGCTACTACGTAGATTCGTTTATTCAAACTTTAGAAGGTTTTGGGTTATCGGCTAAAATTACGTTTAGTTCTAAGTTTTTTGAAATGTTCTACTACTTAACGGGTGGTAGTTACGGTCAAACAAGTTATCTTGCCGAAATAACTAATATTAGTATTTATACTAACGTTATATTTTTACTTGTAGACTTGGCAATTTTAATTGCGTACGCATTTTTTGAAATCAACTTCTTCTTATTGTTATTTAAAAAACTTGCGCCACAATACCTTACAATGTTTACAATTTTA
>JAGBYC010000173.1 GCA_017628935.1 Clostridia bacterium
ACCATTATATATCAAAATTAATAAATAATCAAGTATTTAACGTATTTATGTTTATTTTTACTTTACTAAATTGTAAATATTTTTTAAAATTATATGCGCGTTAATAAATTAACGGGTATTTATTAAAATTTTTATATCGCAAAGTAACGCGAAGGAGATATTATGTACAAAAAAGTTGATACGGCGCTTAATTTCCTTGATAGAGAAAAAGAAATTATCAAATTTTGGGAAGAAAATAATGTTTTTGAAAAAAGCGTATTAAAAAACGAAGGTAACGGTGAGTTTTGTTTTTACGACGGCCCTCCAACAGCCAACGGTAAACCACACATCGGCCACGTTTTAACGCGTGTTATGAAAGATATTATTCCACGCTATCAAACTATGAAGGGTAAGCACGTTTTAAGAAAGGCAGGCTGGGATACTCACGGTCTTCCGGTTGAACTTGAAGTTGAAAAGAAACTTGGGCTTGACGGTAAGCAAGATATTGAAAAGTACGGCTTAGAACCTTTCATTAAACAATGTAAAGACTCGGTGTTTAAGTATACTACTGAATGGAAAACTATGTCAGACCGTCTTGGTTACTGGTGTGATATGGATAACCCTTACGTTACTTATCACGACGATTATATTGAAAGCGAATGGTGGGCTCTTAAAGAAATTTGGAAGAAGGGCTTATTATATAAAGGCTACAAAATCGTTCCTTACTGCCCACGTTGTGGAACAGCACTTTCTTCTCACGAAGTTGCGCAAGGGTATAAAGACGTAACTGAAAAATCAGTTTTCGTTAAGTTTAAAGTTAAAGGCGAAGAAAACAAGTATTTCTTAGCGTGGACAACTACTCCTTGGACTTTACCGTCTAACGTAGCGCTTTGCTTTAACCCAACTGCGTCATACGCTGAAATTAAAGCTGAAGACGGTGATATTTACATTTTAGCAGAGGCACTTGTATCTAAACTTTTTGAAAATTACGAAGTTTTATCAGTTAAATTAGGTAAAGAATACGAACTTTGCGAGTATGAGCCTTTATTTAGCTACGCCGTTAAAGAACTTGAAAAAAATAAAAAAGCGTACGTTGTTGTGCTTGACGACTACGTTACTTTAGAAGACGGTACTGGTATCGTTCACAACGCGCCTGCGTTTGGTGAAGACGATAGCCGTGTATGTAAAAAATACGATATCGCGTTTATTAACTTAGTTGACAATCGCGGTAAAATGCTTGATTGTTGCGACGGTATTGCAGGTTTATTCGTAAAAGATGCCGATAAGGTTATTATTGAAGATTTACAAAACCGTAGTTTACTTTTCAAAGTGCAAGAATTTACGCACAGTTATCCTTTCTGCTGGCGTTGTAACACACCACTTATCTACTACGCAAGAAGTTCGTGGTTTATCAAAACAACGGCAGTTAAAGATGAACTTTTAGCATCTAATAACTCTGTTAACTGGATGCCTGAAACAATTAAATCGGGTAGAATGGGTAACTTCTTAGAAAACGTTATTGACTGGGGTTTATCACGTGAACGTTACTGGGGTACTCCACTTCCAGTTTGGGTGTGCGATAAGTGTGATAAAGTACATGTTATCGGCTCACGCCAAGAACTTAAAGACCTTTGTGGTTTAACTGAAGATATTGAACTTCACCGTCCGTACATTG
>JAGBYC010000174.1 GCA_017628935.1 Clostridia bacterium
CGTCGTTTTCAAGCAACCCTTTACACATTTCGTATGCAACTTGTTTTGATACGGGTTTATACTTAATTAGCGTTTCAAATTGAACGCCTAAACGACTTTTTTTAGCGTCTTCATCATACGCAACAACGCCCTCGTAAAACACTTTGCTAGCACCAGACACACTTGATATAAGCGCAGAAATATTACCACCTGTGAACGATTCGGCAACGGCTAATTTCATGCCCCTAACCGTAAGCAAATCAAGAAGTGCTTTTTCAGCAGTAGTATCGTAAAAAGCGTAGATTTTATCGTTAAATTTAGTTAAAAAATCTTTTAAAAACGCATCTTTTTCTTCAAAAGAAAGTGTAGAAAAATCAATCTTTAAAGTTACGTCGCCATCAAAAATTTTAACGTTATATTTAAATGAATAATTAACTAAAAAACTTTCAAGCGTAGGTATAGTTACGTTAAATAGTTTGTACGTTTCTACGTTTTTATTGCCACTTGGTAACGAATTAACAAATTCAGTAAGCGCATTACCGTATTTAACTATTTTTACGTTGCTAAAACCGTCGCCAAACGCCTTAATTACGCCAACGTAGTCAATTTCTTCAACTAAGGCAACGTAATTAGTTTCAGCGTTAAACACAGCCGTAAACCCCTTTTTAAGTTCTACACGGCTAAAGTCGACAACTTCAAAACGCGTACGCAACTTTTTAATAGCGTTTATGTGCTTGTTAGAAGGAAAACCTTCGCCTTTTTTAGTTAATGCAAATACCTTTATTTGCATTGATTAAAAAGTTCCTTATTTTTTACTAAATAGAAAATTCCTGAATAAATTGTAAGCGCTACGGAAATTACGTATAACGCTAATGATACGTAGTAAAATACTACGTATACCGTTCCAACTAATTTAGCCGTAACGAATAAAAACACAATTGCTAAATCAGTAATAGCAGTTTTAAGTTTACCTATTTTTTCAGCCGCAAGAACAATACCCTTTTCAGCCGCAATCATACGTAAAACGGATACCGTCATTTCGCGCGCAACGATAATAGTTACGCCCACACCACCTATAATTGCTCCGAAAGTATCACCTAAAGGTCCAGCCAAAATAACGGGCTCAGTAAGCATAATTACAAATGCACTTAACACTAAAATTTTATCGGCAATAGGGTCAATAAATTTACCAAAATCGGTTACCAAAGGGTATTTTCTTGCAATATAGCCGTCCAAAAAGTCAGTGAACGCTGCAACGGCAAAAATTACTGCCGTAAAAATAAATCTATAAGGTATTTGTGGAATATAAAAAACCACAAGCATCAACGGAATCATTATAATTCTAAGCAAAGAAAGTTTATTAGGTAAGTTCATCTTTCGTGCTCCCATACAAATCGTATTCGTCGTAATTTTCAATTAAAACGTTATAATATTCGCCTTGATTTATAACGTCGTTAGAAGTGAAATACACCTTACCGTCAATTTCAGGCGCTTGAGAATAAATTCTACCGTAAAACGACTGTTTGTCGTAATCAACGCCGTCACAAAGCACGGTTACGATTTGGTTTAGTTTTGATTTTTGAATATTTTTAGAAATAGTTTTTTGTGCGTTATAAAGTTTTTTAACGCGTTTAATTTTAACGCTTTCAGGCACTTGATTAGGAAGTTTATATGCAGGCGTACCTTCTTCGCGTGAATAAGCAAAAAAGCCACAATTATCAAACTTAACTTTTTTAATAAATGCCAAAAGTTCGTTGAAATTTTCTTCAGTTTCACCAGGAAAACCAGTAATAAAAGTAGTTCTTATTGCAATACCTTTAACTTCACGTCTTAACTTTTCAATTAAAGCGTAGTAAGTGTCGGCATCACCCTTTCTATTCATAAGTTTTAATACAGATTTTGACGCGTGCTGAAGCGGAATATCAATATACTTAATAACTTTGTTATTATCGCGAATTTCGTTTATAAGTTCGTCGGTTATCATATCAGGATAGCAATATAATAAGCGAATTTTATTAACTTCTTCAAGCGCTGATAATTTGCGAATAAGTTCAACGATAGTAGGTTTACCGTAAATATCTATACCGTAACGAGTTACGTCTTGCGCTACTAAAATAATTTCTTCGCTTTCGCCCACCGTTTTAACTTCGGTAATTATATCTTCAATAGGCGTTGAAACGTATTTGCCACGAATTTTAGGAATTAAGCAATACGTACACTTATTGTTGCATCCGTCTGCTATTTTAAGATAA
>JAGBYC010000175.1 GCA_017628935.1 Clostridia bacterium
TATTGCTTGAAGAACCTAGCCAACCCGTTGTTTGGCGTGGCCCAGTTATATCAGGCGTTGTTAAGCAGTTTTATACCGACGTATTGTGGGGCGAACTTGACGTGTTGTTTATCGATATGCCACCAGGAACGGGCGACGTGCCTTTAACGGTGTTCCAAAGCCTTAAAATCGACGGTATAGTGGTTGTTACCACGCCACAGGACCTTGTTTCGCTTATTGTTGAAAAGTCGGTTAAAATGGCTGAAATTATGAACGTGCCCGTGATTGGCTTAGTTGAAAATATGAGTTATTTTAGATGCCCTGACTGCGATAAGAAATTATACGTTTTCGGCAAAAGCAAAACTGAAGAAGTTGCTAAAGAGCACGGCACTAGAAAACTTTTAGAAATTCCTATTGACGAAAATATTAGAACGCTTGTTGACGACGGAAACGTTGAAGGCGTTGACGTTAACTTTGTTAACGACGCAATAAATAAAATTATGGAGAATTGATATGACGCTTGAAAATTTTAAGAAAGAAAAAATAGAAGCGATGAAGAGAAAGGACAAAGACGCCGTTTCTGCCCTTAACGTTATTATAACCAAAACTATGGCTCTTACCATAGAAAAACGTTCGGTTGGCGAAGAAGTTACCGAAGCCGATATTAACACTCTTTTACAAAAGGCTGAAAAAGAACTTTGCGAAGAGAGAGAAGGCTTTATTAAAGCAAACCGTGAAGAGAACGTTATTAGTTTAACTAATCAAATTGAAGTTATTAAAAAATATTTACCCCAACTTTTAAGCGAAGAAGAAATTAAAGCCATCATTGAAACACTTGAAGATAAAACCCTTCCTTCGGTTATGAAACACTTTAAACAAAACTATCAAGGCAAGGCAGATATGCGCCTTGTTAACGCGATAGCAAAATCGTTCAATTAAAAAAGTGGCTTAGGGCCACTTTTTGCTTTTTTGCACCAACTATTGCTAAATTTGAAAAAAGAGTTTATACTAATATTAGGAGATTGCTATGTTTATTTGGAGTAAGACAGATAAAATTGCTTTGCCAATTGCCATAGCCGTTGTGTTTTTACTTGCAATAATTTTCAGATTAACGCTTAAAAACAAAAGAAACAGCATTAAAACCTTGCCACTTAAAACGCTTGCCGTTATGGGTGTTGGGTTAGAAATTGCAAAGCAACTATATTTTATTTTTATTGCCGACGTTTATATAAAATACGCACTGCCCTTCCATTTTTGCACGCTTATTTTAATAACGCTACCGTTAGCGCAGTTTTTGCCAAAAAAAATTTCTTAATATTTAATAGCGCCTGCAGTTATATTTTCACTGCTAGTTTTTCTTTTAGTGCTTATTCACCCTTCTTCAATGATAGGTAGCGCAACGGCGAATTTGTTAAAGTTTACTAATTTTCACACCTTTACTTTCCACTTCGTTGTGGTTGCTTACGGCGTGTTTTCAATATTCCTTGAAGATTACGCGCCTTCGTTAAAACATTTTTGGACGCTTATAGGCTACGTTGCCTTTTACGCTAGTTACGGCGTGCCTATGGCGTTTACATTTAACTCTAACTATATTAAAATTTTGTCAGCAAAAGAAATTCCTTTCCTTGAA
>JAGBYC010000176.1 GCA_017628935.1 Clostridia bacterium
ACATATAAGGTAAATTGAAGCAATACGGCTATTTTAAGGCGTAATTTAGCAAAATAACGCGAATTTTCATCAAGACTACAAGTAGACATTTCTTCACGCGTTTTAGGTTTTATTTTCCTTCCTAATACGGTTAAAATACGCGCAGTATCGTGAGTGTCTAAAATATTCATAAGCGAATCTAACGCCTGTTTAGGATAGTTGTTAATTTGCTCTGACACAACTTTATTAAGTTCGGTTGCGTTTTTATTTAAAACATAGTCGATAATAGCGTTTTTAAGTGGATAATTCATAACCGAATCAAGTTCGTTACCTAAAAAATACTCTTTACGCGTATCGTAAGCAATTTTATACGTAGCGTCTTCCCACACTTCACCTATAAGCACGGCGTTAGGATTTTCACTTTTAATTTTACTGCGAATTTTTTTAACGAAACGCGACGGAAGTTCATCAACAACGTCTAAACGGTATCCACTTGCACCAAGACGCATATATTTTTCAATAACGCCGTTATCACCAGCAATAAAATCTTCAAACTCGATTGAGTTTTTATTTATAGTTGGCAAAATTAAAATATCCCACCAACACGTGTATTCGTCTGGATATTTTTTAAATGTGTACCACGAATAATAAGGCGAATTTTCGCTTTGATAAGCGCCAACAGAATTATATTTGCCGTATTTATTAAAATAAACACTATCGTCGCCCGTATGGTTAAATACGCCGTCAAGCACTATTTTAATGCCATATTCGTTAGCCTTTTCGCAAAGTGTTTTAAAATCATTATCGGCACCTAAAAGCCCGTCAATCTTCATAAAGTCGCCAGCGTCGTAACGGTGGTTAGAATATGCCTCGGTAATGGGGTTTAAGTAAATTACGCTAACGCCTAACTTGCTTAAATAACTAAGTTTACTGATAATACCTTTTATGTTACCACCAAAAAAGTCGTTATTAAGCATTTTACCGTCAGCATTAGGCTTAAAATAAGGTTGTTCACCCCACTTACGCAATATTTTGCCGTCAGTAAGTTTTGGTGTTTTACCCTTTTTATAAAATCTATCAGGAAAAATTTGATATATTACCCCACCTTTAAACCAGTTAGGAACGGTATAATCTTTAGCGTAAACTAAAAGTTGATACCAGTTTGCATCGCCTAAAATAAGGTTTAAAAAGTCGTCCCTACCATACAACGCGCCGTCAATTTCAAAAACGTACCAGTATAAACCAACAGGTAAATTAGTAACGGTAAAATTAAACTTACCGTTACTTTTTTCGCCGTTGATTATAGTTAATTCGCCCGTTTTATCTTCGCGCAAAAATATTTTAGCACTACAACCGGTGGCGGTTAAGGTAAAGCTGATAATTTCGCCTTCCCTTACAGCGCCACGGGGTGTTTTGCAGTTTGTGTCAATAGGGTTAAAATAAAAACTCATACTTACTTAATTGATTTTAAATTCCAAATGTTGTCAGCGTATTCTTTAATAGCACGGTCGCACGCAAAGAAACCTGCACCAGCAATATTCATAAGAGATTTTTTAGCCCATAAAGTTTTATCTTGGTAAACTTTTTCTAAATTTTCTCTTGCCATATGATAGTCGTTAAAGTCTGCCATACACATATAAGGGTCGGCAATACCTTTTTGAGTAACTAAATAGTCAGCGATAGTAGCAAAACTTTCACCGTTAAAGCCTACGCGTAACGCGTCAACAACTTTTTTAAGACGTGGGTTATTATTATAGAATTCACTAGCGTTATAACCACGTTGCCATAAAGCGTCAACTTCGTCAGCAGTCATACCGAAAATAAAGATGTTATCGTCGCCTACAAGTTCACGCATTTCAACGTTAGCGCCGTCAAGAGTACCAAGTGTAAGCGCGCCGTTAATCATAAACTTCATATTACCCGTACCACTTGCCTCTTTACCCGCAGTAGAAATTTGTTCAGAAACTTCAGCCGACGGCATAAGGCGTTCAGCGATAGAAACGTTATAATCTTCAAGGTAAACGACTTTTAACTTTTCGCGAATTTTAGGGTTAGGATTTTTATTGATGTCTTCTGCTAAATAGCAAATAAGTTTGATAATTTCTTTAGCAAAATAGTACCCTGGCGCAGCCTTTGCAGCAAAAATAAAGGTTTTTGGTTGCATAGGAAGGTCTGGATTTTCTTTAAGTTCGTTATAAATAGAAATTACGTTCATAGCGTTTAAAAGTTGACGTTTATATTCGTGTAAACGTTTTGCTTGAACGTCGAAAAGCGTATTAGGGTCAATTTTAATATCACGCTTTTTGGCTAAATAATCGCAAAATTGTTTCTTTTTAGTAGCCTTAATTTCATTTAATTTTTCTAAAACAGCCTTATCTTCACCAAACGCTTTAAGTTTATTAAGTTCAGCACCGTTTTTAATAAATCCGTCACCTATAAGGTCAGAAATAAGCGAAGTAAGTTCTTTATTTGATTGACAAAGCCATCTTCTATGCGCAATACCGTTAGTAACGTTAGTAAATCTATCTGGGTAAACGTTGCCAAATTCTTTAAATACGCTTTGCTTAATGATATCGCTATGAAGTGCCGATACGCCGTTAATTTTGTGTGAACCGATAACTGACAAATTAGCCATACGAACTTGACCGTGGCTTAAAATTGACATTTTTTCAATTAAATCCCACGAGCCTGGATATTTTTCCCACATTTGAGCGCAGAAACGTTCGTTAATTTCTTTAATAATGGCGTAAATACGTGGTAATCTTCTTTCAATTAAGTCTTCACTCCATTTTTCAAGTGCTTCAGGCATAACGGTATGGTTAGTGTAAGCAACCGTTTTAATAACTATATTCCAAGCATCGTCCCACGAATAATTAAAGTCGTCCATTAAAATACGCATAAGTTCAGGAATACAAAGCGCTGGGTGTGTATCGTTAATGTGAATAGCAACTTTATCTGCTAAATTTGCTACCGTTTTATATCTGCCGTAATGGTCGTAAACGATATTTTGTAAACTTGCCGAAACTAAGAAATATTGTTGTTTTAATCTAAGCGACTTACCTTCAAAGTGGTTGTCTGACGGATATAAAACTTTGCTTATAAGTTCGGCTTCGTTATGGTGGCGCATACTTTCCATATAATTGCCTTGCGAAAAGGAATTCATATCGAAGTTTTCAACTGACCTTGCTGCCCATAATCGTAAAACTGAAACGGCGCTACTATCCTTACCCGAAATCATCATATCGTAAGGAACTGCCTCAATTTCAGTGCAGTCAACTTGGCGCACTTTCATACCGTTTTCAGTCCAGTCTTCAAGCACTCTACCATCAAATTTAACACGGTACGCTTTATCTAAGCGTTGAGTAAGCCAAACTTCGCCACCTGGTAACCATACGTCAGGAAGTTCCATTTGCCAACCGTCAACAATTTTTTGCTTAAATAAGCCGTATTCGTATCTAATAGAAAAACCAACTGCCGGTAAATCTTGAGTTGCTAAACCGTCCATATAACAAGCGGCAAGACGACCTAAACCACCGTTACCAAGCCCTGCATCTGGTTCAAGTTCATACATATCTTCAAGGTCGAACCCGTTCTTTTTTAAAACTTCGGCAAGTTCATTTTCAATACCTAAGTTGTATACGTTGTTTTTAAGTGAACGGCCAAGTAAAAATTCCATGCAAAGATAGTAAACGCGTTTACCACCTTGGCTTTTTACCTTTTGATGATAACCTTTACGTTTTTCTAAAAGCATATCTCTAACCATCATTGCAACGGCTTTATAAATTTGGTCGTTAGTTGCTTCGTGAAAAGAAATACCGAAATATCTTGATAATTTTCCAGATAACAATTCTTCAGCTTCTTTAGTAGTCATTTTTTTAGTACTCATGTCATCTCCTTAAAAGTTCGTTGTATATTAGTTCGTACACGCGCGCAGATTTTTCCCAAGAAAAATCAGTATTCATAGCGCGTAATACAATTTTTTCCCATTCGTTTTTATTTTTATAAGCGTAAATAGCGTTTTTAATAACAAAAAGCATTTCGTGTGCGTTGTAGTTTTCAAAATTAAAACCAATACCGTTTTCGCTATCAACGTTATACGGAATAATACTGTCAGCAAGACCACCAGTTTTTCTAACGATGGCTACCGTACCGTATTTTGACGCCATCATTTGCGATAATCCACAAGGCTCTTGTTTTGACGGCATTAAAAACATATCTGCGCCCGAATAAATTTTAGTTGATAAATCTTTATTATACGCTATAACCGTACGGCATTTAGTTGGGTAATTGTTTGAAACGTTTTTAAAAAACTCTTCATATTGCAATTCACCCTTACCTAAAATAACAAGTTGCACGTCTTCACATAAAAGTTCATCAACAACTGCTTTAAAAAGGTCAAGCCCTTTATGAGCAACAAGCCTTGAAATCATAGCAATTACCGGAACGTCACGCTCTGGTAAATTAAGCATTTTTTGAAGTTCAGTTTTGCAAACTTTTTTACCCGATAAATCACTTGCGCTATAACTTGCAAAGCAAGATGCGTTAGTTGACGGGTCAAACAAACTTTCGTCAATACCGTTTAAAATACCAAGCGTTTTGTAAGCGTATTCGTTAGTGATAGTAGATAAGCCGTGAGAGAAAAAGTCGTATTTAATTTCTTCAGCGTACGTAGGGCTAACGGTTGAAACTTTATCAGCACAAACGATAGCGCCTTTCATAAGGTTAACGCAACCGTCGTATTCTAAAATACCCCTTTCTTTATCGCCTAAACCGAATAAATCGCCTAAAACTTCAAAACCATATTTACCTTGATATTCAATGTTATGAATAGTAAACATAGTTTTAATTTTATTAAATTTTTTGTCTTTTTTAAATAACGTTTTAAGGTACACAACCGATAACGCCGTTTGCCAGTCGTGACAATGCATAACGCTTGGATAATAATCTAACTGTTGCATCATAACTAAAACTGCTTTAGAAAAATATGCAAAACGTTCGCCGTCGTCTAAATAACCGTATAATCCGTCACGCTTAAAATAATATTCGTTGTCAATAAAGTAATAAGTTACGTTGTTAAGTGAATATGTAAAAATACCACAATATTGATTTCTCCAAGCAAGTGGAACGTTAAAGTTTGTTACAAATTTTAATTTATCGCGATATTCGGTAGCAAAGTCTTTATAAAGTGGACATACTACCCTAATATCTAAATCGGTACACGATGCAAGCGACTTTGGTAATGAACCTATAACGTCGGCTAAGCCACCAGTACCGGCAAAAGGATTCGCTTCAGAAGCAACGAATAACACGCTATCTTTTTTAACTATTTTGATGCTTTTTTTAGCCATTATAAACTCCTTTTAGTTATATAAATTAAGTATATGCTTGCTAAAAAGCAAGCATAACTTTAAATTATGTTGTTTTTACTGATGTAGAACGGATGAGTTTCACAACCTGATAATACGCGTCTATCTTTAATAACAACGCTCTTATCGGTAATAATGCAGTTTAAACTTGCGTTTTCACCTATAAACGAACCTTGCATTACGATAGAGTTTTTAACTACTGCACCGCGACCTATTTTTACACCACGGAATATAATAGAGTTTTCTACCGTGCCTTCAATTACGCAACCGTCGGCAATAAGTGAATTTTTAACTACTGAGTTAGCGCCGTATCTTGTAGGTGCGCTATCTTTAACTTTAGTAAACACGTCAACGTTTCTAAAAATTTCGTCACGCACTTTTCTATCTAAGAATTTAAGCGATTCTTTATAGTAACCGTAAAGTGAGTTAATTGCTACGAAATAACCGTTGTGTTCGTAACCAAAAATTCTTAAATTGTTAACGTTTCTTGCTAATACGTCTTGACCAAAGTGTGAATAGCCGTGTGAGAACGCGTCACTAATTAAACTTAAAAGTAACGTGCGTTTTAATACGTAAACGTTAGTTGAATATTTAACTTCGTTTTCAATGTTAGGGTCAATTGAAATTTCGTTAATTCTACCGTCGTCGCCAGTATTTACGATAATTTTACCTTCAACACCTTGCAATTCTTCTGCTTGTTTTTTAACGTAAACGATAGTTATATCTGCCTGATTTGCTATATGGTTTCT
>JAGBYC010000177.1 GCA_017628935.1 Clostridia bacterium
ATAAATTCAGCAGTTGCGGCAAACATAACGTCACCAGACGAGTTAAGGGCTGTTTCAACAGAGTCTTGAATAACGCCGATAATAAAGCCGACACCAACAACTTGCATAGCAATATTAGCATCAATACCAAGTAAACTACAAGCCATAGGAATAAGTAAAAGTGAACCACCTGGAACACCCGACGCTCCACACGCGCCTAACGTTGCAACAATACTTAAAAGTATTGCCATAAAAAAGTTTGGTGTTACGCCAGTACTAAACGCCGCCGCTAAACTTAAAATAGTTATGGTAATTGCAGCGCCGTCCATATTAATAGTTGCGCCAAGTGGAATTGCTACTGAATAATATTCTTCATCTAAGCCAAGGTCTTTACAAAGTTTCATATTAACAGGTATGTTTGCTGCAGAACTTCTTGTAAAGAAGGCTTGAACACCACTTTCTTTTAAGCAACGGAAAACAAGTGGGTATGGGTTGCGTTTTAAACATAAAAACATTAAGAAAGGGTTTATTACAAGTGAAACGGTAAGCATGCAGCCAACAAGTAATAATACAAGCAAGCCGTAATCGGCAAAAATTTGAGGGCCAAATTCGCCTACTGCAGAGAAAGTTAAACCGATAACGCCGATAGGGGCAATTTGAATTATCCAACTAACAACTTTTGTTACTGCGCTTGATAAATCTGCTAATAATTCTTTAGTAGCGCTATTAGCAACAACGCGTAACGCTAAGCCGATAAAGATAGCCCAAGTTAAAATACCAACGTAGTTGCCGTTTATAATTGCAGAAACGGGGTTTTCCACCATATTAGTTAAAAGAGTTTTGAAAACTTCACCTAAACTGCTTGGTGGAGTTTTAGTTGATTCCTCAACAATAAGTGGTATGTTAATTTTGAAAATATAACTAACTATTACGGCAAAAATTGCAGCAATAAGCGTGCTTGCCATATATAAGCCGATAACTTTTGCAAAGCGTGGACCTACGCCCTTACCTGCTGAAGATAACGCGCTTATAATAAGCACGAATACAAGAATAGGCGCTATTGCTTTAAGCGCTCCTACAAAAATATCGCCTAAAACCTTGATGAAAGTTGCGTTTTTACAAAATAAGCCTAATAAAATACCTATTACTAAACCTATTGTAATACGAATAATAAGCGACGTTTTTACGTAACCATTACCTATTTTTTTAAAGAAATTTAAAACTTTATTCATAATTGCTCCTAAATAACTACTATTTTTTCGCTGGCTGGCTTTCTTACCTTTTTGCGAAGTGGAATATCACTATAACCTACGGCAATAACAACGTTGCAAACTTCATTGTCGCTATAATTAACGGCGTTTTTAAGTTTTTTATCGTTTACCCAACCTAAAATGCAAGTTTCAAGCCCCTTTTCTTTGCAAAGCAAAGTAAGATATGCTATAAGTTCGCCAACGTCGTATTTAACAAAGTGGTTTTGGTCGAATTTAAGCCCTGCACCTATCATAAGTTTGGCGTTTTGGTCTGCCACTACGAAAAACGCTCCGGCGTTACTTGCAAACTTGTTCATGCCTAAATCTTGCGTTGATTTTGCTACTTCTTCAACCTTTTCATTATCGTATACAAGATAAATTTTCCACGGTTGACTATTGCACGCCGACGGGCATAAAAGCGCAAGTTCGGCTATTTCGTTTAAAAGTTCAAGTGGTGGCTTTTCACCGTTAAAATTTCTACACGACTGGCGTGTTTTTATTGCGTCTATTACGTTCATAACTACCTACCAAATAAAAGGAATTAAACGGTATTTTACCTTAGTTTTATATTCTTTATAACCGTTAAGTTCGTTAGTTAATACCCTTTCTTCACCGATAATTCTAAATACGATAATTACTGGGTAAATTAAAAATACGAAAAATGCTATAAGCGAGCCAAGTATCAACGGCATTGATAAGAATAAAAATAGCGTTGCCGTGTACATAGGGTGACGCACTATTTTGTATAAGCCGGTGTCTACTACCGTTTGACCTTCTTCTACCTTAATGGTGCGTGAAAGGTACGTGTTTTCACGAAGAACTTCGGCAAAAACTACGTATGAAAGTAAAAATACGGCTATTGCTATATAACTTACAAGTGGTGGTAATTCAAGCCATTTAAATCTATAATCAAGCCCTGCTAAAACAAAGCCTACAATAAACATAAGTCCACTTAATTTTATTAAAACGCCTTGTGACGACATTTTTTCTTTAGCGTCAAGGCGTGATGCTAAAAGTTTAGGGTTTTTAACCATCATTACAACGCCGGCAATAAACATAGGAATAAAAAGCGACACCATAAAAAGCCAACCGTTAAGATAGTTAAGCGTTCCTGCCGGAATAAATATAAGCACGCCTACTAAAACTACGCCAAGTAAAAACTTTAAAATTGCTTCAAAGAATAATTTTTTAGTCATTATACACACCTTAAACAAAGTTTGTTTAATTATATCATATTTTTAAAAAATTAACAACACTTTATTTTAATTAAAGTTGCTAAACGGTTGTGTTTTTATACTTTTTTTGATATTATAATAATCAAATTGGGGTGTCGCCAAGTGGTAAGGCTACGGA
>JAGBYC010000178.1 GCA_017628935.1 Clostridia bacterium
TAACGCCAAGTCGATAACCTTAGGATTTTTAACTGCTTTTAATATTTTAATAATGGTAGGTAAAGTAAGTCTACCACCCGATTTTTGAACTGCTTTTGCTAGTGACGGAATTGCTATGCCAAAGCAAACTACCTTGTCGTTTTCATCAACTACAACTATTAAAAACTTAGGGTTAACAACAAGTTTAAAAGAATTTATAACTTCCCTTTTTATTTCTTCAGTAAACGGAACGGTTTGGTATAAATCAGCGTAAGTTTTTTCAATAATATCAAAAAAGTCGTCACCGTATTTTTTTAAGAATTTACTAACGCTTTTTGGCTTTACAACCGTAAGGTTGTATTTTTTAAGCATCATTGAACTAATTCTTTCTAATCTATCGTCTAAAACCTTAGGCGCACGAAGTTGACGTTCAAGCCAGTCTACTTCCTTTTTAAAGCCTAAATTTTCAATAAGCGTTGGGTAATAATCGTAGTTATATTGTTCTTCAAAAGTAGAAAGTTCGTCAAAGCCTTCAATTAATAAACCTTCTCTTTCTAAGTCAGAAAAACCAAGTGGGCCAACTATTTCGTTCATACCGTTTTCTCTACCCCAGTTTTCAACTGCATTAAATAACGCCGTAGCAACTTCAGGGTCGTTTATACTATCAAATCTGGTAAAACGAATACGTTTTTGATTCCACTTTTCATTAGAGGCATACGATAAAATGCCTTGAATTCTACCAACCATTTTACCATTTTTATACGCGTTATAAAAAACTGACTTCGCTTGGCCGTAATAATGATACGTGCTTTTAAACATAGCCTTTTCATCAGCGTATAAAGGTGGAACGAAAAATTCGTTATTTTTATACAAGTTTAAAGGAAACTCGATAAACTGTTTAATTTGTTTTTTACTTTTAACTTCAATAATTTCAACCATAGTAAAACCCTTTTACATAAAATTAACACACAAAAGTTAAAAAAAGGTTAATTTTTAAGTCTTTAGTAATAAAAATATAAACTACAAAAGCACGGTTAACCGTGCTTTAATTATTTTATGAACGGTGTTTAACTCTAAGTGCTACACCAACGCAACCAGGACCACAGTGTCCACCTACAGTTGGGTTAACAACTACCATTTCTATATCTTTAACACCAAATTTTTCTTTAATTTTTTCGGCAAAATATTCAGCAGTTGCAGCGTCGCCAGTATGACCAACTATAACTTTATTTTCACAAATGTTATCGTGCGTTTCTTCAATTATTTCCATAATTTTAGCAAGCGAACCTTTTTTACCACGACACTTACAAAGTGAAACCATTTTACCGTCTTTACTTAAGTGTATAATAGGGTGTAAACCTATTAAACTACCCATAATTGCAGAAAAGTTGCTAATTCTACCACTTTTTGCAAAGAATTTAAGGTCGTCGGCATACAAATACATAGCGTAATTAAGTACGTTTGCATCTGCCCATTCAACAATTTCTTCAGCAGTTTTGCCTGCTAAGTACATTTCACCTATTTCGCGAACAATTATTAAACCTAATAAA
>JAGBYC010000179.1 GCA_017628935.1 Clostridia bacterium
TCCCACTTATTCATAACTACAACCGAAGGTTTACCTTGTTCGTGTACGTAGCCTAAAATTTTAACGTCTTGCTCTGTCAAACCTTCCGTGCTATCTACAACGCATAAGCATACGTCGGCACGGCGAATTGATGCTAATGCACGAATTACCGAATAATACTCAACGTCTTCGTGTACTGCCTTTTTCTTTCTAATACCAGCCGTATCGATAATCATATACTTTTTGCCGTTAAGTTCAAACGGAGTATCAATAGCGTCACGCGTTGTACCAGCAATACCTGATACGATAGTTCTGTCGTAACCAAGTAAACGGTTAGTTAAACTTGACTTGCCGGCGTTTGGTTTGCCAACTATTGCAATTTTAACGTATTCGTCTTCTAAACTTGTGTCAACCTTATCAAAATACGAACAAACTTCATCTAAAAGGTCGCCAAGCCCTTTACCTTGTTCACAAGATATGCCAAAAGGTTCACCAAGCCCTAATTCGTAATAATCGTAAAGTTTAGTTTGGTCGTAATTATCAAGCTTATTTACGGCAAGAACGATAGGCTTATTGCTACGACGTAACATTTCAGCAACTTCGTTGTCCGACGCCGTTAACCCACCTTTTACGTCACACATAAAAATAATAACGTCGGCAGTTTCAACGGCAATTTCTGCTTGACGCTTAATATGTTGCCACATTTCGTCTTGCGATTTAATTTCAATACCACCGGTGTCAATTAAGGTAAATTGCTTACCACACCACTCTGCATCGCAATAAATTCTATCACGCGTAACACCAGGTCGGTCTTCTACTATTGATATTTTTTTGCCCGTAATTTTATTAAAAAAAGTAGATTTTCCTACGTTAGGACGTCCAACTACGGCAACTATCGGTTTACTCATTTTGCACCTATATAATCCTTACTTTACTACCACCGGTTAACGCGTCGAAAAAACTTTGACCACTACCGTCGGTAATAATAATTTTTTTGTTAATTTTGTTTTTAAGTTCTAAAAGCGTAACGTCGTCTAAGAACACGTCTTCACCCGTTCTTAAACACACGTTAGGCAATACTAAATAGTCGTATTGATAGTTAGTTTTAGATAAAGCGTTAATTATATCGCCACCAGTTAACAAACCCGAACAGTTAACTGTATCACCAAAAAATTCGTTTTTAACGGCAATAACTTCGGCAGTAAGTTTTTGTGAGTATTTCTTTACAAGGTTAACTTGTTCGCGAATAAATTCGCTTGCCGACTCACCCGTTACCACCAAGTATTTACCAGCACGATTTTTCTTTTTAAGCGCCAATTTTAATTCTTTTTTAAATTTTGCAGTTAAACCTACTCCGTTACCTACTTGCGAAAAATCGCCGTAGTAGTTAGCGTTTGGAAGTGGTTTGCCTGCTTTAAAATAAAACTCGTCGCCAGCCAAAACGAAATTTTCGTTAAATTCGGCGTTAAGCATATTAACCCACTCGATAACGCACTCAGCGTAACCTTTAGTAATGTCTTTAATTTCAAAAAGACCTTGCCTAAATTTAGTAATACCACAAGGCACTACTGCAACTGATTTTAAGTTAGGCTTTAATTTGTAAAGTTCACGAATAGAGTATTCAAGTTCTTTACCGTCGTTCACGTTAGGAACTAAAACTATTTGAGTGTCAACTTTAATTCCCCCGTCAGTTAAACGTTTTAATTGTGAAACTATTTTATCGGCAAAACGGTTGCCAAGCATAGTTTTTCTAAGTTCGCCGTTCATAGTGTGAACTGATACGTATAACGGGCTTAAATTAAGGCGAATAATACTCTCAATTTGTTCGTCGCTTACGTTGGTTAAAGTTACGAAATTACCCGTTAAAAAACTTTGGCGATAGTCGTCGTCTTTAACGTATAACGACGGACGCATACCATCAGGCATTTGGTCAACGAAACAAAAAATACACTTATTACGGCAAGTAGAAAGTTCTAACCCGTCGCTAACGAAACTAAGCCCCATTGATACGTTATCAGGCTTATCAACGTTAAGGGTAAATTCTTCGCCGTTACTTAAATAAGTTATGGTAAAATTTTCAAGCGAATCGTAATACAAATAGTCTAAAACGTCTATAACGGGGTTACCGTTAAAGGCTAAAATTTGGTCGCCTATTCGTATGTTAGAGTCGCATAAAAACCCTACTTTTTTTATATCTTTTACCGTAAGCATAGTTTAATTATACATTTTTAACGGCGTTTTGTAAAGTAAATAACTATTTTAATTTATCGTTAAATTAAAAAGCGGGATTAACCCGCTTTTTATTTTGTTAATTTAGTTAAAATTTCGCCTTAATTTTTATGTGCGTTTTTAAGTGTTTTTACTTTTCAAAAAGTGTAAACAATCACACTATACGCCCATTTTCAATGTTAAAAATTTTATGGTTAACGTTTGATGAAAGCATCTCGTTTTCAACGTCGGTACAAGTTATAATTATTTGCACGCCGTTTAAATAATTTAGTAAGTTTAGTCGGCGTTTTTTATCAAGTTCAGAAAAAGCGTCGTCTAAAATAAGTACTGGATATTCACCGAATTTATTTTTAAAAATTTCAAGTTCGGCAAGTTTAAGCGACAACGCTGAAGTTCTTTGTTGCCCTTGCGAACCGTATACTCTAACGTCTTCACCGTTTACTTTAATTTTAATGTCGTCACGGTGTGGACCAACGCCGGTGTAACCTAAAATTATATCTTTTTCAAGCCTACCAAGTAACGCCGATTTTAAGGTGTTAGCAATGTTTTCGCCTTCTAAAAATTCGCAAGAATATTCTGGTTGAACGGTTAAACTTTCAGCCCCACCCGTAATTTCATTATGCACTTTTTCAGCAAGTGGAGAAAGTTCTTTTAAAAAGTTTTGCCTTTCTAAAATAATAACTTCAGCCCACTTACAAAGTTCTATATCCCAAAACGGTAAAGTTTCGTAAATAACGTTTTTATCTTGCGATTTAAGTAAGTCGTTTCGTTGCTCTAAAACCTTGCGATATTTTTGTAATGCGTAAAAATAATTACGGTTCATTTGCGATATAGAAATATCCATAAACCTACGCCTATCTTCAGGACTTTCTTGAATAAGTTTAAGTTCGCCAGGGTTAAAAAATACCGAATTTATATTGCCCATAAGTTCGCCTATTTTATTAAGTGGCGCACCGTTAACTTTAATATCTTTACCCTTAGAACTAAATTTTATGTCAACCGAAACGTTGCCGTATCGTGACACTGCAACGCCTGAAATTTCAGCCTCTTTTTCGCCGTAATTGATAACTTGCTTATCTCTTGTAGCACGTGGAGAGTAACCCGTGCACAAGTAAAAAATAGCCTCTGCCGCGTTAGTTTTACCTTGAGCGTTATCGCCTGTTAATATATTTATTCCGTCTAAAAACTCGAATTTAGCGTTTTTATAGTTACGAAAATTTTTTAACGTTAAACTTTTTATATACATTTACAGTTATTTAACCCTTTAAAATTCTTGATTTTTTTAGTCATTTATTATATAATAAACAAACGCGACTGAATTTACTATTACATTTTAACACAAATTTTATTATAAATCAAGGCGAAGAAACACTACGTGGAGTAAAAATTATGGAAAGTTACGAAATTATTTGGCAAACTGCCCTTCCTCAAATTCAACTTAAGGTTGCAGCAGTAAATTATAATTTTATAGAACCTTTAAAAGCTATCGATTTAGTTGGAAATAAACTTATTTTATTTACCAACAACTATATGCTTACAAACCGTGTTAATATGCTTCGCGAAAAAATTATTGACGTTTTACGCTCACAAAACTCTGGCGTAACCGATTTTGAAATTTTCGTAGGAGAAAAGGTTGAAGAATACCACGCTAAAAAACAAACTAGCGCGTACGAACCTTCTTTTGACACCACCCCTATCGACCCTAAGTATACTTTTGATAATTTCGTGGTTGGTAATAGCAACCGCTACCTTTACGCTGCTGCTAAAGCCGTTGCTGAAGAACCTGGCAACAGTTATAACCCGTTATTTATTTACGGTGCGTCTGGTCTTGGTAAAACACACATAATGCACGCTATTGCTAACTACATTAAGCGTGAAAACCCTACTAAAAACGTTCTTTATGCTACTTGTGAAAAGTTTACTAACGAACTTATTGCGTCTATTCGCGCAGGTAAGGCGTATAATAACGAAGGTGGTCAATCGTTTAGAAACCGTTACCGTAACGTTGACGTACTTATTATCGACGACGTGCAATTTTTAGCAAAAAAAGAAAGTACGCAAGAAGAATTTTTCCATACCTTTAACGAACTTTACGGCGCAAACAAACAAATTGTATTATCTGCTGACTGCGACCCTAACGAAATTCAACTTTTAGACGAACGTCTTCGTACCCGTTTCGACGGTGGCTTAAAAGCACAAGTTTTACCACCTGATATTGAAACTAAAATTGCTATCGTTTTAAAAAAGGCTGAAGAAAGAAAGTATATTTTAGCGCTTGACGTTGCTACGTTTATTGCTGAAAATTCTGATGAAAACGTGCGTTCACTTGAAGGTATGCTTAACAAAGTTATTTTTGCGTCAAAACTTCGCGAAATGCCTATTACGTTAGAACTTGCTATGGACGCTCTTAAAGAAAGCGTTTCTCAAGATAACTGCGAAGCAGTTACTACTACCCTTATAATTGACACCGTTTGTAATTTCTACGGCGTTTCTAAAGCCGACGTATTATCTAAAAAGCGTAATAAAGAAATTGCCGAAGCACGCCAAGTTTGTGCTTATTTAATGACGGAACTTATGTCAATTCCACTTGTAACGGTAGGTCAAGCCCTTGGTGGACGCGACCACGCTACCGTAATTCACTCACGCGAAAAAATTAACGATTTAATTCACGTTTCAACTAAAACTGCAACTGAAGTAAACGATATTAAAAACCTTATTTTGAAAAAGTAATATGCAAAACTATATTTTAGAAGGCGAGTTTGACGCCGTTGTTATAGGCGCAGGTCACGCTGGTTGCGAATCTGCCCTTGCCCTTGCAAGAACTGGGCAAAAAACGGCTCTACTTAGCATTAATTTAGACAATATAGCGTATATGGCTTGCAACCCGTCTATCGGTGGCACTGCAAAAGGCCATATCGTACGCGAAATAGACGCGTTAGGTGGTGAAATGGCAAGAAACATTGATAAAACTTGCCTTCAAATTAAAATGCTTAACCGTGGTAAAGGGGTTGCCGTTCAGTCGTTACGCGCTCAAGCAGACAAGCATCTTTATCATCAAGAAATGAAAAAGACGCTTGAAAACACTGAAAACCTTGAACTTTTACAATGCGAAGCAACTGATATTTTAGTTGAAGACGGCGTTGTTAAAGGCGTAATTACCAACTATAACTCTTTACTTAAATGTAACGCAGTAGTTATTGCTACGGGCGTATATTTAAATAGCGATATAGTTTCGGGTGATTACAGAAAGTTTAGTGGTCCGTCAGGCTTTCAAAATGCAACCGAACTTACTAACGCACTTATTCGTTTAGGTTTTAAAATTCGCCGTTTTAAAACTGGTACTCCTGCCCGCCTTGACAAGCGCACTATTGACTTTTCAGCATTTAGCGTGCAAGAAGGCGAAACAGACGTATACCCGTTTTCGTATATGACTGAGGGCGCAATTGAAAATAAACTTCCTTGCTACCTTGGTTATACTAACCAAAAAACACACGATATTATCTTAAAAAATTTAGACCGTTCACCACTTTACAACGGTTTTATAACTACAACAGGCCCAAGATACTGCCCGTCTATTGAAACTAAAATTGTACGTTTTAGCGATAAAGAACGCCACCAAATTTTCTTAGAACCAGAAGGGCTTGAAACTAACGAAATTTACGTTCAAGGTATGTCAAGCAGTATGCCTATCGACGTTCAACGCGAAATGTACCAGTCGATAAAAGGCTTTGAAAATTGCCGTATTATGCGCTACGCTTACGCCATTGAATACGATTGCATTGATAGTTTAGATTTAAAACCTACCCTTGAATACAAACGCGTAAACGGTTTATTCACGGCAGGTCAAATTAACGGCACAAGTGGTTACGAAGAAGCAGGTGCGCAAGGTTTAATAGCCGGCATAAACGCGTCGTTATATCTTCAAAACAAGCCTCAAATTATTCTTAGGCGTGACCAAGCGTATACCGGCGTTTTAATTGACGATTTAGTTACCAAAGGCACCGACGAACCGTACCGTATGATGACTTCACGCGCCGAATACCGTTTAATTTTACGCCAAGATAATACTGACGCTCGCCTTACCGAACTTGGTAGAGAAGTTGGCCTTGTTAAAGACGATAGATGGCAAGTTTATTTAAATCGCCAGCAATTATACAAAAAGGCGCACGAAGAACTTGACCAGTTAGTTCCGTTTAAACAATGTAAAGAATTCGTTGAAGAAAATAGCGTAGGTTCAGTTTACGGCAGTTTAACTTATAAAGATATGATTAAACGTGGTATTCCGCTTAAAAAAATAAGCGCATACTTTAACGCGTTTACGTACCTTCCTAACGACCTTATGGAAACGGTTGAAACGGATATCCGTTACGAAGGCTATATTAAAAAAGAATTAGAACAAATTGAAAAAACTGAAAAGTTAAGAACAAAAGCGTTACCAACCGACGTCGACTATATGCAAATTGAAGGTCTTCGCGTTGAAGCGCGTGAAAAACTTAACGAAGTTAAACCGCTTAATTTAGACCAAGCAGGTAGAATTTCAGGCGTTAACCCAGCCGATATTGCAGTTTTAATGGTTTGGCTTAAAGGTAGAAATGAAAAACATTAACGAACAAACTAAGGTAGCAACCCCTACCCCTAATACTGAAAAAACGCAAGCAGAAAAACTTGCAGAAATCAAAAAAAAGCAAAAAAAGGCTGAACTTGAACGCTTTAAGTCAAAATACTTTGAGTATTACGACGATATTAAAATTAGCGACAGGCAAGACTGGTAAGGAGATATTATGATTAAACACGTAGTATGTTTTAAACTTAAAGATAATTCTGTTGACGCAGTTGAAAAAGCAACTAACGTTTTATACGGTATGGTTACAAAAATTCCTAGCATATGGGGTATTGAAATAGGTCAAGACGAACTTCATAGCGAACGCTCGTACGATATAGTTTTACAAGTTGTAGTTGAAGATATGAAGGCGTTAGACGCTTATCAAAACGACCCATACCACGTAAACGTTGTAAAAAAATATATGAACGAACACGCCGTAAGCACAATTACGGTTGATTATGAGGTATAATATGATTAAAAAACTTGGACGCGTTACTTACGATACGTCAAAATCTACTATTGTAAACAAAAAAACTTTTAGCTATTACGGTGATAGTTTTGGTTATGAAGAAACTTTATACGTAACTGAAAAAGGTAATTACTTTTTATACACTAACGGTGGCATTAACTCACCTTACAAAGTAGAAAAATTAAAAGCACTTTCAAAAATAAACGCTCAAAAATATATGTAAAAAAAAGCCTTGCACTCAAGCAAGGCTTTTCTATTTATATAATATATTATAATATAGTTGTTAATAGCAAGGTTAAAAGTGGCAACGTAATAAAGCATAGCATAGTGCTTAGTAGCACACTGTTTGCAGCCGTTTCCCTATCCCCACCGTGAATTTCTGAAAGGTTATACACAAACACTGCACAAGGCGAACCTGCTAAAATTACAGCCGTCATTTTAAACGAAACAGAAACTGGTAAAAATACTACGCATAAAAGCGCAAATAACGGAATAAGCACTAATTTACCAAGCGTTGAAAGATACGCCGTACCGTTTAAGAAAATCTTTTTAAAGTTCATATTCGCTAAACGAATACCTAAAATTATCATACATAACGGAGTTGACGCTTTAGAAAGCAATTCAATAGCGTCGATTACCACGGTTGGAATTACCCCTTTAGAGTTTGTTATAAAGAACGGAAGCGCTAAACATAAACCTAAAGTTGTAGGGTTAACTAAGCCTGCTTTAAACGATATGTATTCTTTTTTGCCAGAAAGTAAAAATACACCTAAGGTAAACACTATAATGTTCATTGATAAAATGAACATTGAGGCGTATAAAACTACTTCTGGATTAGTAGGTAATATTGCTTTTACAAGTGGTAAACCAAAAAAACCAACGTTACCACAAGTTGAAGCTATTGTAAAAAATCTTACCTTACCACTTTCACGGTTTTTAAAACATACTAAATATACTACAAGCATAAATCCTATTTGAATTACTGCCGACACAAGTAAAAATAGTAGCATATTTAATACGTTTTCTTTATTACACTCGATTGATAAAAACGAGTTAAACATTAAGCACGGCGAACAAATATAAACTAATACAGCAGAAAGCGTAGGAAGATGGTCTACGCTTGTTTTTTTAAGTTTACTTATTAAATAGCCTGGTATTACGTACGCAAGCATCATTAATACGTTTATTAAAGTTACTTCAAATCCAACCATATACGTCCTTATGTTAAAGCGTAAATAACGCTATTTCTTCATTAGTTAAATACCTACATTCACCCTCAGCCAAATTGCTATCAAGCACAATGTTAGCAAACTTTAATCGTTTTAAATAAGTTACCTTATTGCCAGTATACCCAAACAACCTTTTTATTTCGTGATACTTACCTTCGGTAAGTATAATTTCGCCACTGTTACTTGTTTTTAAAGTAATTTTGCAAGGAGCAGTTGTAAAACCGTCGTTTAAAGTAACGCCCTTTTCAAGCGTTTCTACTTCGCTATCACTAATAGTTTCAGCCGTTTCAAAATAGTAAACCTTTTCCGTTTTCGACTTTGGCGCAAGTCTACGATGAGCCGACACCCCGTCGTTAGTTAATAAAATTAAACCAACCGTATCTTTATCAAGTCTGCCACAAGGAAAAAGGCCCTTCTTTTTCATTTCTAACGGCACTAAATCGACGACGGTTTGAAAGTTGCCGTCGTCAGTAGCAGATACCACTCCACTAGGTTTATTTAGCATTATATAGGTAAACTTTTTATATTCTACCTTGTTGCCGTTATAACACACTTCGTCAACGTTTTCATCAATTTTAATTGATGCGTCACTTATAACAACGCCGTTTACCGTAATTAATTTACGTTTTACGGCTATTTTACATTGACTACGCGTTAAAACTTCGGCATTTGATAAAAATTTATCTAATCGTTCCATTAAAGTTCCTTTCTGTCAACGAAAGCGCGTGATAAAGTTACTTCGTCGGTATACTCAATATCGCTACCAACTGGAATACCGTGCGCTAAACGGGTTACTTTAACCCCAAGTGGTTTTAAAAGCCCCGAAATATACATTGCAGTAATTTCCCCGTCGTAATCAGGGTTAGTTGCCATTATTACTTCTTTAACTTCACCAGAAGTTACCCTTTCAAGTAAACTTGCAATTCCTATATCTTTAGGCCCTACGTTTTCACTTGGCTTTAAAGTACCGTGTAAAACGTGGTAAACGCCTTTATATTCGCTAATTTTTTCCATAGCGATAACGTCTTTAGGTTCTTTTACTACGCAAACCGTTTCACTACTTCTTTCTTTACAAATATCACAACCGTCAGCATCAGTAAAATTGCCACACACTTTACAATAACGTACTTTGTTTTTGCAATCAACTATCGCTTTAGCAAATTCGTTTACTTCTTCATCAGTCATATTTATAACTTCGTAAGCAAAACGTTGCGCCGTTTTTGCGCCTACCCCTGGAAGTTTAGAAAATTCGTTAATAAGTTTACCGATAGGTTCGATAAAAACTTTCATTATTAAAACATTCCCCCGTTATTACCAAGTGGACCCATTACTTCGTTATATAAGTCTTCTGCTTCACTTAAAGCATCGTTATACGCTGCCATAATTAAATCTTCAAGCATTTCAATATCGTCTGGGTCTACAATTTCAGGTTTAATAGTTATTGATGAAACTACTTTTTTACCGTCCATAACAACCGTAACTGCGCCACCACCAGACGAACCTTCAACTTCAGTATTTTCAAGTTCTTCTTGTGCTTTTTGCATTTGTTCTTGCATTTTTTGTGCTTGTTTCATAAGTTGTTGCATTTGGTTACCACCACCAAAGCCACCACCAAAACCTCTATTAAATCCTGCCATAATATATCTCCTTTCCGAATAAACGGACGTGTTATTTGTTTATAGTAGTAACGTTTTCAGCCCCGAAAAACGAATTAACTTTTTCGGCAATTTTTTCATCGCTAACTGCGTTAGCGCTTTCACCCTTAATAACTACGTTTAACGGACAAAACTCATTTATTAAACTTTGTAAAACGTTAAAATTATCTTCTTTAAGTAAAACCTTCTTTTCGCTTTCACTACCAGCGTTAATTACGAAGTTGCCGTTTTCAATATCTGCCGACATTTCTTGGCACGCTACCCATAAAATAGTTTTGTTAGGAACGTTACGTAACTTTCTAACTACGCTACCCCATACGCGTTTAACGTTTACGTTACTTACGTCAACGTTTGCAACTTGCACTTCTTTTTTAGGTTCAACTACAACCTTAGCCTTTTCTTCCACCTTAGGTTCGTCGCACATAAAATATCCGTCTTCTTCAGGTGGAGGAGTAAATCCTTCGTCATCAACAACGCTTGATTTTTTAATAGGTTGTTCAACCTTTTTAGGTTCAACAACTTTAACTTCTTCTTTTATAGGCTCA
>JAGBYC010000180.1 GCA_017628935.1 Clostridia bacterium
TCATACCGATAATGCCGACGATAATACCAATCACCATACCGATAATACCGCTACCGAGAACTTGCATTGCAAAACACATTCCCGTGCCCAACACGAGCGATGAAATGATGCCGAAGGTGTAGGTAAAAATAGTTGCAGGCATCTTTGCTTTTCTGTCGAGCTTGCGAAGTGCTACAATTTTGGAGCTGTCCTTGGGAGCGTACTCCTTTGCGATAGATTCTGCGTAAATTTTGTCTGTGTTCATTTTGTTTCTCCTTTTTGGTTGTTTTCTTGTGTCTTTATTATACCAACCGCCAAAGTGAAACTGAACAACAAGATTTGCTTAATGTGTTGATTTTAGAAAAAATTAACGCCATCAAATTATTATTTATCGGTGCGTTTATTATATCAAAAAAACTAATATAATTCAAGTTGTTTTACGTGGGCAAACAAAAACTCGGCTTTTAACATGCCGAGTTTTATAAATCATTTAATAAAAATCACTATGGGAAGAGAGATAATTGCGTGGCTTTTAGTTTTATAAGTTATTTAGTTTCGTCGTCAATTAAAACGGTACTTGCTTTAACTGTAACGGTTTTTTCGTAGCAAGCAAACGCTTTATCGGTAGTGGCGTCGTTAAGTTTTTTAGTGAACTTACTTACGATAGGCACAATAACTAAACCTAAAAGCATAGCAAGTGCGCCACAGTTGATAGGCGATTGTAATATGCTTGGAAGGTACGGTTTTAAGAACATATTAGTAAGCATAATACTAATAGAAACGGCAAAGTTTACAAATACGGCAGTTTTAGTAACCTTTTTAGAATATAGCCCGTAAATCATAGGAGCAAGGAAAGCACCTGCAAGCGCGCCCCAACTTATACCCATAAATTGTGCGATAAACGCGTCTTGTGAATTGTACTGGAATATTGCAATAACTACTGAAATTGCAATAAATATTGCAACGAAAATTCTAATTAAAAGCAACGATTTTTTGTTAGAAATTTCTTTTTTAGAAGTTTCTTTAATAAGGTCTAAAACAAGTGTAGAACTTGAAGTTAAAACAAGTGAAGAAAGCGTTGAAATTGACGCCGATAAAACAAGAATAATAACTATGCCGATAATAGCGTCGTCAAGGTTTGATAAAAGGGTAGGAATAATAGCGTCGTAACCACCGTTAGCAATAACGTTAGGGTCTAAAAGTCTGCCAAAGCCACCAAGGAAGTAACAACCACCGGCAACAACTAAAGCAAAAATAGTTGAAATAATAGTGCCTTTTTTAATATCTTCTTCAGTTTTAACAGAGTAGAATTTAGTTACCATTTGAGGTAAACCCCAAGTGCCTAAACTTGTTAAAATAACTACCGATAAAAGCCCGATAGGGTCAGGTCCAAAAATAGATGCGAATACGCCAGGGGTAGTTGAAACGGTAGGGTCGGAAACGTTTGCTAACGCCTCAAGCGCTTCAGAGAAACCACCAAAACCGTGTAAAACTGCAACGATAACGGCAATTATACCAAAAAGCATAATAATGCCTTGAATAAAATCGTTAACGGCAGTAGCCATATAACCACCGGCAATTACGTACACGCAAGTAAGCGCAGCCATTATAATAATACAAGTGCTGTAATCAATATTAAACGCCATTTCAAATAAGCGCGATAACCCGTTGTAAAGTGACGCAGTGTAAGGAATTAAAAATACGAAAATTATAACAGACGAAATGATTTTCATAGCCTTACAATCAAAGCGTTTTTCAAAAAATTCGGGCATGGTAGAGGCGTTTAACGTTCTTGTCATAAGCCTTGTTCTTCTGCCTAATACAGTCCACGCAAGAAGTGAACCGATAACGGCGTTGCCTATGCCTATCCACGTTGACGAGATACCAAATTTCCAACCAAACTGACCGGCGTATCCTACGAAAATAACGGCAGAAAAGTATGACGTTCCGTACGCAAAAGCAGTAAGCCAAGGGCCAACGTTTCTGCCACCTAAAACGAAACCGTTAACGTCAGTACTATGTTTATTACAGTATATTCCAACGCCTATCGTAACGGCGAAAAATATAACTAATAGAATAATTTTAGTAGCCATAATATAACTCCAAGTAAAATCATAAACAGTATAAAGGTTATTTTTTAAAAAGTCAATTAAAACGGCGTACGTAATGTGAAAGGTTTATAAAATTTGAATATAAACTTGACAAAACCTTATGATACGTTGTATCATATATTATACCCCAAAGTATTTATTACGTAGAGTTACCTAAAAAATGTTTTAGGTAGTTAAGGAGAAACATGCCGATATTTGAAGTACTTGAAAAAAACGCTAAACTTTACCCTAACGAAGTGAGTTTAGTTGAAATAAATCCTAGTTTTGAAACACAAAGCCGTTTAACGTGGCGTGATTATTCGCTTATGGAACCTATTCCTGGCAAACCGTTCCGTCGTGAAATTACTTGGCTTGAGTTTAACCGTAAGGCTAACCGTTTTGCAAACCTTTTACTTACGCGTGGTTGTAAAAAGGGCGATAAGGTTGCAATTTTACTTATGAACTCTATTGAGTGGTTGCCAATATATTTTGGTATTTTAAAAGCAGGTGCAATAGCCGTACCTTTAAACTATCGTTATACTGCTGAAGAAATTAAATACTGCTTAAAAAAGGCAGATTGTTCTATGCTTGTTTTCGGCCCTGAATTTATCGGCCGTATTGAAGAAATTTGCCATCGTATTCCTGACGTAACTAATCTTTTTTACGTAGGTGAACAATGCCCACGTTTTGCTGATAGTTATAACGATATGATTGCGTACTGTTCTTCACACGCCCCAGACGTTGAAATTAGTGATGATGACGACGGTGTTATTTACTTCTCTTCAGGAACAACTGGTTTTCCTAAAGCGATACTTCACTCACATCGCGCACTAGTTCACGCTATGGAAACTGAACAAGCGCACCATAAACAAACGCATAACGACGTATTTTTATGTATACCACCACTTTACCACACGGGTGCAAAAATGCACTGGTTTGGTAGTTTTATGGTAGGTGGTAAAGCCGTATTATTAAAAGGCACTAAGCCAGAGTGGATTATTAAAACTGCTCACGAAGAAAAGTGCAGTATCGTTTGGCTTTTAGTTCCTTGGGCGCAAGATATTTTAGATGAAATTGAACGTGGCGACATAAATATTAATGAACTTGATTTATCTAACTGGCGTTTAATGCATATAGGCGCACAACCAGTTCCACCTTCACTTATTCGCCGTTGGCTTAAAGTTTTCCCAAATCACGACTATGATACTAACTACGGTTTAAGTGAAAGTATCGGCCCAGGTTGCGTTCATCTTGGACTTGGCAACTTCCATAAAGTAGGTGCAATAGGTAAAGCAGGCTACGGTTGGCAAGTTAAAATTATTGACGAAACTGGCAAAACGGTTGAAAGGGGCGACGTTGGTGAACTTTGTGTTAAAGGCCCTGGCGTTATGAAGTGTTATTATAACGACGAAAAGTCAACTGCCGAAGTAAAAGATGGCGACTGGCTTAAAACTGGCGATATGGCTATGGAAGATGAAGACGGTTTTATCTTCTTAGTTGATAGAAAAAAAGACGTTATTATTACTGGTGGCGAAAACCTTTACCCAGTTCAAATTGAAGACTTTATTCGTAAGAACGACGCCGTTAAAGACGTTGCCGTTATCGGTTTACCAGACGCGCGCCTTGGTGAAATTGCCGCTGCAATTATTGAAGTTAAAGAAGGCTACACCTTAACCTAAGAAGAAGTTGAAGATTTTTGTAGCGCAATGCCAAGATATAAACGTCCACGCAAAATTATATTTGCCGATATTCCAAGAAACCCTACCGGTAAAATTGAAAAACCTAAACTTCGCGAAAAATATTGTGGCGATAGTTTAGTGGCTAAGCAAATTGAAAAATAAAAGGACTAAATTATGAAGAAATTAATGCTTGGTAATGAGGCTGTTGCGCAAGGTGCGTACGAAGCAGGTGTAAAAGTCGTTTCGTCGTACCCTGGAACTCCAAGTACTGAAATTACCGAAAATATAGTTAAATACCCTGAAATTTTTGTAGAATGGGCGCCAAATGAAAAGGTGGCGGCTGAAGTAGCCATCGGTGCGTCTATTGCAGGGGCAAGGGCTATGTCGTGCTGTAAACACGTTGGTTTAAACGTTATGGCAGACCCTATTTTCACCGTTAGTTATATCGGTGCAAACGGTGGTTTAGTTTTTGCCGTTGCCGACGACCCAGGTATGCACTTATCACAAAACGAACAAGATTCGCGCCACTATGCAAAAGCGTCAAAAACGCTTATGCTTGAACCAAGTGATAGCGCAGAATGTAAAAATTATACTATTTTAGCGTACGAACTTAGTGAAAGGTTTGACGTTCCTGCGTTTATTAGATTAACAACAAGGGTATCACATTCGCAAAGTTTAGTTGAAATAGGTAGTAGAAGTGGCGACGAATTAAAACCTTACGTTAAAAACGTTGCTAAAAACGTAATGATGCCTGCAAACGCAATTAAGCGCCACGTTATAGTTGAAGAAAGAAACAAAGCGCTTATTGAATACGCTGAAACTTCGCCTATCAATACTATTGAAGATAACGGCGCTGAAATAGGCGTAATTACGTCGGGTATTACCTATCAATACTCTAAAGAAGCACTTGGCGATAGCGTTAACTACCTTAAACTTGGTATGGTATATCCGTTACCAGTTGACCTTATTAAAAACTTTAGTAAGGGTTTAAAAAAGGTGTACGTTATTGAAGAATTAGACCCGTTTATTGAAGAACATTGTAACGATATAGGCGTTGAAGTTATAGGTAAACAAGCCTTTACTATGCTTGGCGAATACACACCTGAAATGATTAAAAAGGTAGTTTTAGGTGTTGACGGGGTTGAAAAATACGCTATTAATGAAAACATCCCTAATCGTCCACCGGTATTATGCCCAGGCTGTCCACATCGCGCAACTTTCTTCGTGCTTAAAAAACTTGGCTTAACGGTATCTGGTGATATAGGTTGCTATACATTAGGTGCAATAGCGCCACTTGATAGCGTTGACACTACTATTTGTATGGGCGCGTCGGTTAGTGCTGCTCACGGTATGGCTAAAGCCCGTGGTGAAGAATTTAACAAAAAACTCGTTTCAGTTATAGGCGATTCTACCTTTATTCACTCTGGCATTACAGGTCTTATCGATATAGTTTACAATAAAGGCGCTAATACCGTAATTATTTTAGACAATTCTATTACTGGTATGACTGGCCATCAAGATAACCCTACAACTGGTAAAACTATTCGTGGCGAATTAACTAAGCAAGTAGACCTTCTTGCGCTTTGTAAAGCAGTAGGCGTTGAACGTGTTGTGGTATGTGACCCGTTTGACCTTAAAGCGTTTGAAAAAGTTGTTAAAGAAGAAGTTAACGCAAACGAACCGTCAGTTATTATTGCTCAGCGCCCTTGCGCACTTTTAAAAGGCGTTAAGTTTGAAGGCAAAGCAGTAATTAACGATAAGTGTAAAAAATGCAAACTTTGTATGAAACTTGGCTGTCCTGCAATTTCTAACGATAACGGCGTTATTAAAATTGATATTAGTCAATGCAACGGCTGTGGTCTTTGTTTAGGTGTTTGTCCTTTCGGGGCAATTGAAAAGGAGTAAGATTATGAAAACTGTAAGCGTTATGATAGTAGGCGTAGGTGGGCAAGGTACTTTACTTGCAAGCCGTATACTTGGTAATCTTGTTCTTAAAGAAGGCTACGACGTAAAGGTTAGCGAAGTTCACGGTATGAGCCAACGTGGTGGTAGTGTAGTAACTTACCTTAAATACGGCGAAAAAGTTCA
>JAGBYC010000181.1 GCA_017628935.1 Clostridia bacterium
AACTACTTGCGGTAGAATTATCTTCAACGAAGAAATTCCACAAGATATCGGCTTTACTAAGCGTGAAACTAAAGAAGATTATTTAAAATTTGAAATCAACAAACTCGTTACTAAGGGCGACCTTAAAAAGATTGTTGACGCATGCTTTAAGTTTAAATCTTCTAAATGCGCTGCAGACACTCTTGACTACATTAAATCGCTTGGTTACAAATATTCAACGGTAGGTGCTATTACTACGTCTATCTTTGATATGCACGTTCCTGAAGCGAAGAAAGAAATTCTTGAAGAAGCGGCTAAAGAAGTACACGGTATCGAAGCAAAATACGAACGTGGCTTTATTACCGACGATGAAAGATATAAAGCAGTAGTTGATATTTGGACTAAAGCAACGGGCGACGTTACCGTAGAACTTGAAAAAACACTTGATAAATTCAATCCTATTTGGATGATGGCTCACTCTGGTGCGCGTGGTAGTATCGACCAAATCAAGCAACTTTCAGGTATGCGTGGTCTTATGACTAACCCTAACGGTAAAATCATTGAAATTCCGGTTAAATCATGTTTCCGTGAAGGTCTTACCGTTCTTGAATACTTTACGTCATCACACGGTGGTCGTAAAGGTCTTGCCGATACGGCTTTAAAAACGGCTGACTCAGGTTACCTTACTCGTCGTTTAGTAGACGTATCGCACTCTGTAATCGTTAAAGAAGACGACTGTTACGCTAACCTTGGTGAAACACCTAAGGGCATTGAAGTATCAGCAATTTTAGTTGACGACCCTAAAACTCCTATCGAAGATAGAAAGGTTATCGAATCACTTGCAGACAGACTTGCCGGCAGATACACTATCAACGACGTTGTTGACCCACCGACTGGTGAAGTTATCGTTGCAGGCGACACTATGATTAGCGAAGAAGACGCTAAACGTATTGAAAAAGCAGGTATTAAGAAAGTTCTTATTCGTAGCGTATTCACTTGCCGTAGCAAAATCGGTGTATGTGCAAAATGTTATGGTAAAAACATGTCTAACCTTGCTCCTGTTCAAGTTGGTGAAGCAGTTGGTACAATTGCCGCTCAATCAATCGGTGAACCTGGTACACAACTTACAATGAGAACGTTCCACACTGGTGGTATCGCATCAACAGGCGATATTACGCAAGGTCTTCCACGTATCGTTGAACTTTTCGAAGCGCGTCGTCCTGCTGGTCAAGCAGTACTTTGCGACGTATCAGGCGTTGTAACTATCGTTAACAATTCTAAAGACAATTTACGTCACGTTGTAGTAGACGGTGAACGTGGTAAGAAAGATTATCCTATTCCGTTCAGCGCAGAACTTAAAGTTCGCGACGGCGACGTTGTTGAAGCAGGTACGGTATTAACAACTGGTTCGGTATTCCCACAAGAACTTCTTTCTACGAAAGGTGTTAAGGGCGTTCAAGACTATATTCTTGAACAAGTACAAACCGTATACCGTGGCCAAGGCGTAGATATTAACGACAAACACGTTGAAATTATCGTACGTCAAATGCTTTCTAAAGTACTCGTTCAAGATAGTGGTGACACAAGTTTCTTACCGGGTGAATACGTAGACGAATATAAAGTTCGTGAAGAAAATAAAGAAGTGCTTTCTAAGGGTGGTAAACCTGCGATGGTTGCAAGAACGCTTTTAGGTATTACTAAGGCTGCGCTTGCTACTGAAAGTTTCTTATCTGCTGCGTCGTTCCAAGAAACTACACGCGTACTTACAGACGCTGCTATTAAGGGTAAAATCGACCGCTTAGTAGGTCTTAAAGAAAACATTATTATCGGTAAACTTATTCCTGCAGGTACAGGTGCTAAAGAATATAAAAATTTATTACCTCAAACTGCAAACACAATAGTTCAAAACATTTGACTTAAAAGTTAAAAAATGTTAGAATATTAAAGATAAAATGCAAAAATATGCTTTTCACCGAAAATTAGTAGGTGAAAGCGTGTTTTGTGCTGTAAAATTGCTTCTTTAAGCGGGAACGCTTATTGATATTTTCCGAAAATTACAAGGAGGTAAAAAGTATGCCAACAATCAACCAGTTAATCAAACAAGGTAGAAGCACCGGTATTGAAAAGAGTAAATCTCCAATCCTTAACGGCTGTCCACAAAGAAGAGGCGTTTGTCTTTCAGTTACAACCACTTCTCCTAAAAAACCTAACTCTGCGTTACGTAAAATTGCCAGAGTACGTTTGACAAACAAGCAAGAAGGTACTGTATATATTCCTGGTGAAGGTCACAACCTTCAAGAACACAGTTCAGTACTTATCCGTGGTGGAAGGGTTAGAGACCTTCCGGGTGTTCGTTACCACATTATCCGCGGCACTTTAGATACTGCAGGCGTTGCAAAACGTAAACAATCTAGAAGTAAATACGGCGCTAAAATGCCTAAATAATTAACGAAAAACGAAATTAACAAACAAATCCTACTTGTCGGAAAGTATCAAAACCCGATTTTGTAGGCAGTATGTCGCAAAATGCGACAGAAGGTTCACCGCTTAGGCGTGTGATAGCTGTACAAGGGTGTATCCCTAAAAATTTAAAGGAGGACAATTATTATGCCAAGAAGAGGCAACGTTCCTAAGAGAGACGTTTTACCTGATCCAATTTACGGTAGCAAAGTTGTTACAAAACTCGTAAACCAAATCATGTTAGACGGTAAAAAAGGAATTGCGCAAACTATCGTATATGACGCGTTTGCAAAAATGGAAGCAAAAACTGGTCAACCTGCTATTGAAGTATTCAATCAAGCAATGAACAACGTTATGCCAGTTTTAGAAGTTAAAGCAAGAAGGGTTGGTGGTTCAAACTACCAAGTTCCTATCGAAATCAGACCTGAAAGAAGACAAACTCTTGCAATTCGTTGGATTGTTATCAATGCAAGAAAAAGAAGTGAAAGAGAAATGGCTGATAAACTTGCAAACGAATTACTCGACGCTATGAATAATACGGGTGGTTCGGTTAAGAAGAAAGAAGACACACACAGAATGGCAGAAGCAAACAAAGCATTTGCTCATTATCGTTGGTAGGAGTAAGTTATGGCTAGACAATACGACCTTTTACACACTAGAAACATTGGTATCATGGCGCATATCGACGCTGGTAAAACCACTACAACAGAAAGAATTTTATTCTACACTGGTAAATCTCACAAACTCGGTGAAACACACGACGGTGAGGCAACAATGGACTTCATGGTTCAAGAACAAGAACGTGGTATTACAATCGCATCTGCGGCAACAACTTGCTTCTGGAAGGGTAACAGAATTAACATTATCGATACTCCAGGCCACGTAGACTTTACCGTAGAAGTAGAACGTTCACTTCGTGTACTTGACGGTGCAGTTGCAACTTTCTGTGCTAAGGGTGGTGTAGAACCACAATCAGAAACAGTTTGGAGACAAGCTGATAAATACAAAGTACCAAGAATTGCGTACGTTAACAAAATGGATATCAACGGTGCAAACTTCTTTAACGCTGTTGAAATGATGAAGCAACGTCTTCACACTAACGCAGTTCCTATCACTTTACCTATCGGTAAAGAAGATACTTTCGTAGGTATTATCGACCTTGTTAAAAACCACGCAATCATCTATAAAGATGCTGAAGGTAAACAAATTGACGTAGTAGACGTTCCAGCAGATTACGCTGACCTTGCTGAAGAATACCGTATGCAACTTATGGAAGTGTGTGCTGAACAAGACGATGCTTACATGGAAAAATACTTCACAGAAGGTGAACTTTCTGAAGAAGAAATGAAAATTGCTATTAGAAAAGCAACTATCAGCATGCAAATTACTCCAGTACTTTGCGGTTCTTCTTATAGAAATAAAGGTGTGCAACACCTTATCGATAGTATCGTTGATTACCTTCCAAGCCCACTTGACGTTGACCACGTAACAGGCGTTAACCCAAGAACAGGTGCTGAAGAAATTAGAAAAACATCAGATAGCGAACCATTTGCTGGTCTTGCATTCAAAATCGTAGCAGACCCATTCGTTGGTAAGCTTGCGTTCTTCCGTGCTTACTCTGGTACACTTTCTTCTGGTTCATACGTTTATAACAGTACGAAACAAAGAAAAGAAAGAGTTGGCCGTTTAGTGCTTATGCACGCTGCATCTCGTGAAGAAATTAGCGAAATTTACTCTGGTGACATTTGCGCTATCGTAGGTTTAAAAGATACTACTACAGGTGATACTCTTTGTGACGTATCACATCCTATCGTGCTTGAACAAATGGAATTCCCTGAACCAGTTATCAAAGTAGCAATTGAGCCTAAAACAAAACAAGGTCAAGAAAAAATGACTATGGCTCTTTTAAAACTTGCTGAAGAAGACCCTACGTTCAAATTCTACACAGATAAAGAAACTAACCAAACAATTATCGCTGGTATGGGTGAACTTCACCTTGAAATTATCGTTGACCGTCTTTTAAGAGAATTTAAGGTTGAAGCAACCGTTGGTAAACCACAAGTTGCTTACCGTGAAACTTTCAGAAAAGAAGTTATCTCTCGTGGTACTTACAAACGTCAATCGGGTGGTAAAGGTCAATACGGTGACGCTCTTGTTACGTTCACACCGCTTGAACCTGCTTCAGGCTTCGAATTCGTTGATGAAACTGTTGGTGGTTCTATTCCTAAAGAATATATCGAACCTATTAGAAAGGGTATCGAAGAAGCATCTAAAAACGGTACGCTTGCTGGTTACGAAGTGGTTGACTTCCGTGCAACTGTAAC
>JAGBYC010000019.1 GCA_017628935.1 Clostridia bacterium
TATTTTATTAAGCGTAGGAACTTCGTTACCACCCAAATATTTTGAAAGTTTATCCATTTGGTCGGTTGAAACGAAAAGCCTATCACCACCGGCGTATTCAAGTTCAACGTAGTCTTTAGTGCCTTCTGTTGAAGAAATACGCTTAACCCCTTTAATTAAGCCTATACCGAACACTTCGTGAACGGCAAAATCACCTACTTGTGGAGCAGAATATAAATCGTTACGCTTCTTTTTAAGTGATTTTTCGCGTGATTTTTGCTTAACGAACAAGTCGTTAACGCCAAGCACCACTAACTTTTCGTCGTGACTAATAAAGCCTATCGGTAACGACTTAGAAGTTACGTTTACCCCGTTATAGTTAGCCTCGGCATTTACTTTACTTTTAACGCCTTTAGTGTTTAATTGATTAACTAAAGTGTTAGCGCGCCCCGTATCGCCTGCGCATAAAACTACCTTATAGCCCGTTACAAGCCACGATTTAGCGTCGTAAAACAAGTCTTCAATATTTAAAGCGTATCTTGAAACTGCAGTGGCGTTTAAGCTGTAAGTTTTTTGTGGACTAAAAAACGGAACTAACGCCGTTAACGTTTGAACTGCCGCCACCTTTGAACTATTTAATAAACTTAAAAGATAGTCTTTTTTAGCGTATTGTTCTACACAAAAATCAAACCCGTCGCCCGACTTTACTAAAGTAATAGCCCTATCAATATGCTCTTTAAACAAGCCGTTAAGGTTATCGTCAAGCATTTTACTTTCATCATAAACCACGGTAAAATCGTTGCCAAAAATTTTAGTAATATCGTGAGTAGTTGACGATATTATAGGCGCAACGTAAGTTAACTCGTCGCTTTGAAGGTCGGTATTTAACGCATCTAAAATTTTAGTGTAAAGCGCGCTTGCCTTTTTAGCCGAACTAAGCCCTTGATGTTTACGGTAACAATCTTTTACCGTTTTAGTAATTTCTTCTACGTCGGCATCAGTAATTACGGTGTCGGTAGCAGATATAACGGTAATATTAGGTAGTTCAACGCTATCGCCAAACACCCTAATACTTTCAACGGTATCGCCAAAAAAATCAACCCTATATACGTCGTTTGAGTTTATAGGAAAAACTTCTAAAATATCCCCGCGAAGTGAAAACGACGCCTTGCTTTCGCAATAATCAACGCGTTTATAACCTAAACTAATAAGTTTATTTATAACGTTATAAACGTCGTATTCAGCACCATTTTCGATAGTAAAACTATCAACTTTTCGTGGAAATAATTGAAGTAACGCTTCAAATGTAGTAACGGTAATTTCAGCCCCGTTTAATATGTCGTAAACGGCAGTAATTCTATTATATAAACTTTGCTTATCGTACGCTTGTTTATATAATAAAACGTCGTCTTTACTTGGTAAAAACACTACTTTTTTATCAGTTAAAGCACTAATTTCTTCTACGTAATTTTTGGCTTCGGTAACTGATTTTACTATAAATATAACCTTGCCGTTTATAAGCGAAATTATACGGCTTTTTTGTGAAAACGGAACGCCAAAAACGGCGGTTCTAAGACCGCCTTGAATATCGCATATTACGTTTTGTAGCTTGCCTGACGAAGCAGGCGTTAATAAATCGTTAAGCATATTAACCGTTATACTTATTCATAACAACGTCGATAGAGTCACCTTTAAGAAGACTAACTACGGCGTTAGAAGTTTTATCTAACACTTCGTTAAAACGCTCTACGTCGGCACTTTTAATATCACTTAAAACATAGTCGATAATTTCTCTACTATCGTTTTCAGGTTTAATACCAACGCGAAAACGTGGAAATTCCGTACTACCTAAAAGTGAAACGATATTTTTCATACCGTTATGAGTGCCTGCAGAACCATTTTTACGTATACGTAACGAACCGATGTTTATATCTAAATCGTCGTAAATAACGATAAGGTTTTCAGGTTTTACTTTGTAATAATTAACAGCCATTAAAACGCTTTCACCACTTAAATTCATATACGTTTGTGGCTTAAGTAAAACTACCTTTTCTCCGTTAACGGTAGTTATTAAGTATTGACCTTTAAAGCCTTTTTTATTAAACGACACGCCTAACTTTTCAGCAACTTTATCAATTGCCATAAAGCCTATGTTGTGTAACGTATTAAGATATTTTTTATCGGGATTACCAAGCCCAACAACTATATACATAACTACCTCTTAAAAAATAAAGCCCGAAAAAAGCGCGGGCGTTTATTTATATTATTCTTCGTAAATATCGCTCATTTTCTTATCGTGGTAAACGTTATCGATAGCAAGCGCGAAAATTTTAGCAACTGAAACAACTTCAATTTTATCAATAAGTTTTTCGCTTGGAACGTCGATAGTATCTAAAATAACGAGTTTAGAAATATGAGAGTTTTGAATTCTTTCAATAGCAGGGCCAGATAATACGGCGTGAGTACAGCAAGCGTAAATTTCTTTAGCACCGTTATTGTAAAGCGCTTCAGCACCTTGGCAAATAGTGCCTGCAGTGTCAATCATATCGTCAACCATAAGGCATTTTTTGCCTTTAATGTCACCGATAATATTCATAACTTCAAGTTGGTTTGCTTTAGGACGACGTTTATCGATAATAGCCATATTGCAGTTAAGTTTTTTAGCAACTTGGCGTGCACGTGCAACTGAGCCAACGTCTGGAGAAACTACAACGAAATCTTCGTCAACGTATGGAGTGAAATACTTGTAAAGGAGTGGGCCACCGATAAGATGGTCAACAGGAATATTAAAGAAACCTTGAATTTGTTGAGCGTGTAAATCCATAGTTAAAATTCTGTCTGCGCCTGCTGCTTCAATAAGGTCTGCAACAAGTTTAGCAGTGATAGGGTCACGTGGGCGAGCCTTTCTGTCTTGACGTGCATAACCAAAGTAAGGCATAACTACGGTGATACGACCTGCCGATGCGCGACGTGCAGCGTCAACCATAACTAAAAGTTCCATTAAATTATCGTTAACTGGTTGACTAGTAGATTGAATAATAAATACGTCTCTACCACGTACAGTTTCACCAATGTGAACGCTAATTTCACCATCACTAAACGTACCAACTTCTGCTTCAGCAAGTTTTAAGTTTAATTCTTTTGCGATTGCTTCTGCAAGCGGACGGTTAGAATTACCAGTAAAAAGTTTTATCTCAGTGCCGTGTGTTATCATAACTCCTCCAACAAGTAAAAAATTATTAATATTTTAAACGCTAACAGCGTCTTATTATATTTTACAAAATATAATCAAACTAGTCAAGTAAAAACACAACTTTTACTAACTTCTTTTGCTTTTAAAAAAATCTTTTAACAAAGCCTTGCACTCTTCAAGTAAAACCCCGCCTTCAACCTCACCTTTATGGTTAAGCGAACCTTGAAAAAGCATTTTATAATTTGATAATAACGCCCCGCTTTTTACTTCGTAAGCGCCAAAATACACCTTTGAAATTCTTGCGTTAAGTATCGCGCCTGCACACATAGGGCAAGGCTCTAAAGTTACGTACATTTCGCACCCGTCTAAACGCCAGTCGCCAAGCACTTTACACGCCTTTTCAATAGCGTTTATTTCAGCATGATGCGTGGCAATTTTGTTTTTATTGCGCTTATTGTAACTTTTGCTAATAATTTCGCCGTCTTTAACTATAACTGCACCGATAGGCACTTCGCCGTTACGGTAAGCAATTTTTGCCTCTTTTAAAGCAACGCGCATAAACTTTTCTTTATTTGTCATTTGTGATATCTCCCGTCGCTTAAAATGTTAAACCCGCGATATAACTGCTCAAGCGTCATTACCCTTGCTAAAGTATGTGGAAAAGTCATATCAGAAAAAGAAATTAGCCCACTTGCCAACTTTTTAACTTCGTTAGCAACCCCGTACGAACCACCTATAACGATACTCATTTCGCCAACACCATCACGCGATTTTTTAATTAAACGGCTAAACTCAACCGACGAATATTTTTTGCCTTCAATAGCCATTACAAAAACTTCGCCTTTAAGTTCTTTAATAATGCTTGCGCCTTCTTTTTTTAAAATTTGTTCAATTTCACTTTCGGTAGGTTCTGTAACGAAGTTTTCTTCTTTAACTTCAGTTACCGTTACGCTTGCGTATCTTGTTAAGCGTTTTAAATATTCGTTGCACGCGTCAACAAAATACTTTTCTTTAACCTTGCCTACGGCAATTACCTTAATTTTCATCATAAGTTACACCAATCTAGTAAGCCAAGTAGATAAGCATATTATTAAGCCTATAATGGCGTATATAAAAAATTCTTTTTTAGTTACAACAGGTTTTTTATCTATTTTTTCGCTTTTTACAAAAACGGCCATTAACGTAACGCCAGCCACAAGTGATACCAAAGCAACTATCATCACATTAATTTTTGTATCGCCAGTTAAATTAAAATTTAAAAAATAATAATTTAACACAATAAAAAAGTTGTTTACAAAGTGCGCCAAAATAACTGGCAAAATATTCCCAGCCCTTAACGCAATAAAAGCAAATAACGCGCCGAAAACAAATTGATACACCGTTTGCGCTGGGTTCATATGAAATAGCGAAAATAACGCACCCGAAACTACAATAGCAAAAACTTCGCCGTAGCCTTTAAGCGAATACGTTATAATTCCCCTAAATAAAAACTCTTCAAAAATAGCAGGAAGAACGCATACGCAAACTCCACATAACGTAAAGTCAAGTGGCGAATACACCGGAAGTTCAACTTCGCTAGGCGATAACCCTAAACCTTTTAAAAATTCTAAAAAGTATACGTTAACTTCACTTAAACCAAACATTACGCCAAACGTAATAAGCGCCGTACATAAATAAGTAAGCCAAGTTTTTTCGTTTTTAGCGCAAGTACTTAATGGTTTTAAATTTAAATTAAATTTAACTTTACAAATAAGAATAGTGCTAATACATATAACCGAACCTAATAAAAACGACGTAATTATCACCCACGTATCGTTAGACAAATTCGCTAAAGAAACGTTTAAACTATTAGCAATAAGCGCAACAATAAGTGAAAATAAAAA
>JAGBYC010000182.1 GCA_017628935.1 Clostridia bacterium
CTAAACGCTTATCTCTAATTCCTTTTAAAGTAGTTAATTCCATAATAACCGTTTTGTTTAAAAATGAGAGGAGCTAGACCTCTCATTATACGTTATTCTAAAGATACGATAAAGTAGTAAACTGCTTGCCCACCTGGAAGAAGTTGAACGTCAAGGTCGCTAAATTCTTGTTGAATTTCATCTAGAATTTTAGTAGCGTCTTCTTCACTAACGTCAGCACCGTAGTAAAGGTTAATTACGGTGTGATAGTCTTCTTTAAGTGAAGTAATAAGTTTAATAGCGCAATCAACGATAGAATTGCCTTTAGCAAGTATCTTTTTATCGTCAAGACCGATAATATCGCCTTTTTTAAGGGTAAAATTATCCATTTTGGTGTTTCTAACCGCATAGGTAATTTGGCCAGCCGTGATATTTTCAGTTGCGTGAAGCATATTTACTTTGTTTACGCTAACCTTTTCGTCTGGATTGAACGCAAGCGCTGCCGCAATACCTTGTGGAACGTTTTTAGTAGGTATAACGTGAATAGTTTTGCCTTCAACTAATTGTTTTGATTGTTCTGCCGCTAAAATAATGTTTTTATTGTTAGGGAAAACGAAAATATTTTCTGCGTTAATTCTGCAAACGGCGTCAGCAATATCAGATGCTGAAGGGTTCATAGTTTGACCACCTTCAATAACCCTATCAACGCTTAAATCTTTAAATATATTAGATAAGCCTTCGCCCGAACAAATTGCAAGCATACCCATTTCTTTCTTTTCCGCTTCATACTTTTTAATAAGTTCACGGTTTTGTTCAAGCATGTTTTCAATTTTAACCTTGTCAATTTCGCCAAGTTCAAGCGCGCGTGATAACGCTTTGCCAGGGTTGTTAGTGTGAACGTGAACTTTAATAAATTCAAGGTCACCTATAACTAAAACGCTGTCGCCAATAGTCATTAAATACTCTCTTAATTTATCAATATCAGCTAAAGTAGTACGTTTTTTAATATTTATAATGAAAAATTCAGTGCAATAACCGAATTCAATAGTGCCTAAGTTTAAAATATCAGCGTGTTCAAGCGACGAAGTGTCCATTTTAACAACTTCAATTTCGCTTTCGCCGGCTTCAACTTCTTCACCTAAAACGGCCTTTTGCATACCTTTATAGATGGTAAGTAAACCCATACCACCAGAGTCAACTACGCCTGCCTTTTTCAAAACAGGTAATAATTCTGGCGTTAAGTTAAGCGCTTCTTCACCACGGGCAAGAATTTCTTCAAAGAATTGTTCAAATTCTTTGGCTTTTGACTGCATTGCGCATTCTGAAATCATACGCGATACGGTTAAAATTGTACCTTCCTTTGGTTTAGAAACGGCACTGTAAGCAACGTCGGTTGCACTTTTAAGTGCTTTTGCAAAGGTTTTAACGTCAACGGTTTGAGCGTCTTTTAACACGGCGCACATACCACGGAAAATTTGTGATGAAATAACGCCTGAGTTACCTCTTGCACCCCTTAAAGCGCCCTTAGACGCGCATTCTGCAATCTCACTAAGTGAGTTTGAAGTGCACTTTTTAACTTCAGTAACCGCCGATTTTATAGTAAGCGACATATTCGTACCCGTGTCGCCATCTGGAACTGGAAACACGTTTAACGAGTCGATTTTATCTTTATTTATTTCAAGTAAACGAGAGGCGTTAATTACCATTTTGGCAAACATAGCGCCGTTAATTGTTTTCATTATATTAAAACTCCGTTTTAAATTTTAAAGTTTAACGCCCGTAATATTTACGTTTACGGTATCAACAATCATACCCGTAAACTTTTCAACTTTATACTTAATAGCTTCTTTAAGCGATTCGGCAACGGCAGAAATTGACACGCCGAATTTGATAATTACGTAAACGTCGATATAGATACGGTCGCCCACCGTTACAACTTTAACGCCTTTCGAACCGTTATCTTTTTTAAACAATACAGAAAGACTGTCTGAAAGTTTGCGTGAAACCATTTCAACTATGCCGTAACACTCTAACGAAGCGTGCGACACAACTTTAGCAATAGTTTCATCGGATATTGAAATTTTACCGTAGGCATTGCTAGTTTTTACAGCCATAATTCTCTCCTTTATTGTTTATTACACCTTGTATTTTACTATATTTTAGTTGATTTTGCAAGAGTTTAAGCTTATTTTAGGCAAATTTTAAGTTTTTTAAAATTATTTCGCCATATTCCCCTTATTTTTGTTGCTTTTTTTTATAAATAGTGGTATATTATCTATGCTAAAACACAAAGTGTTATTTTCGGAGGTGCAATTATGTCAAAAGTTTGTAGTGTTTGCGGAAAAGGTAAATTATCTGGCAATTTAGTTAGCCACTCTAACCGTAAAACCCCTCGTTTATATAGTGCAAACGTTCAAAAGGTACGCGTAGTTAACGACGGTGTTGTTTCATCAGAATACGTATGCGCTCGTTGCCTTAAGAGCAAAAAAGTTGAAAGAGCATAATTTTAACTTGAAGCGACCGCCTTATAAAGCGGTCTTTTTAATTACAATAGAGGGTGAAAGTTATGATAAACGAAATTGAAAAAGTATTAGTTTCTGAAGATGAAATTAAAGTAGCAGTTAAAAACCTTGCTAATCAATTAAATATCGATTACGCTGGCGAAAAACCAATTGTAGTTTGCATTTTAAAAGGTAGTATTTTCTTTACTGCCGACTTAGTTCGCGAACTTAACATTCCCGTAACTATCGACTTTATGTCGGTATCAAGCTACGGTTCGGGTACAATTTCAAGTGGAGAACTTAAAGTTAAAAAAGACTTAAGCTTTGATATTACTGGTAGACACGTTATTTTAATTGAAGATATTATTGACAGTGGTAACACCCTTTACAAACTTAAAAATCTTTTACTTGAAAGAAACCCTGCATCAATTAAAATTGCTGCGCTTTTAAATAAGCCAGACCGTCGCGTTACCCCTATTAACGCTGATTATTGTTGTTTTACTATTCCAGACGAATTCGTTGTTGGTTACGGATTAGATTACGACGAACGCTATCGTACCCTTAAAGACGTATGCGTTTTAAGCCGTAGCGTTTATGAAAAATAATTAAAAATTAAAATGCTTGCCAAACGGCAAGCATTTTTTATTTGTTATTAAACTACTAAAAGTCTAAAAGCAAGCAAGACGCGGCGCTTACCCTTTTAAAACTACCTAAAGTGTTAGAAACAAGTTAGGCAAGGCTCGCAAAATATTTTGGACACAATTAACCTTGTTGATTATTAAACAGCTAAAAACCTAGAAGCAAGCAAGACGCGGCGCTTACCCTTTTAAAACTACCTAAAGTTTTAGAAACAAGTTAGGCAAGGCTCGCAAAATATTTTGGGCACAATTAACCTTGTTGATTATTAAACAGCTAAAAACCTAGAAGCAAGCAAGACGCGGCGCGAAAAAAAGGCAGGTTACAATAGACCTTGTTGGTCATTGTAGACTGCCTTTTTTGATGAAACAAAGTATTGCGATGCTTATAGGGTTTTGGAAACGTCTGTAACGTCATACGGCGTACTTTGATATACAAAGTAGTTAAGCCAGTTACTAAACAATAAATTAGCGTGAGCGCGCCAAGTAACCATAGGTTCTTTAGTGGCATCGTCGTTAGGGAAATAATTAAACGGAATTTTAATAGGTTTACCTTGCGATAAATCACGTAAATATTCATTTTTTAAGGTATCTGCATCATATTCAGAATGCCCAGTAATGAATATTTGACGGCCGTTTTTAGACGCCACAGCATAAACGCCAGTTTCGTTTGAAGACGCTAAAATTTTAAGTTCTTTAACCTTTTCAATGTCTTCACGAAGAACGGTTGTGTGGCGTGATTGTGGAACGTTAAACACTTCGTCAAAACCCCTAAATAAAATAGAATTTTTGTAGTCTATTTTGTGTGGGAAAACGCCAAAAACCTTTTCAGGAACTGGATATTTTTTAACGCCGTAATGATAATATAAACCTGCTTGAGCACCCCAGCAAATATGGAAAGTGCTGTGAACGTGAGTTGTACTCCACTGCATAATTTCGCATAATTCTTGCCAGTAATCAACCTCTTCAAACTCCATAAGTTCAACGGGCGCACCGGTAATAATCATACCGTCGAAATAATCGTTTTTAACGTCGTTAAACACCTTGTAAAAGGCAAGTAAATGTTCTTCTGCAACGTTTTTTGAACGGTGCGTAGAAGTTCTTATAAGCGTTGGCTCTACTTGTAACGGAGTGTTACCAAGTAGCCTTACAAGTTGAGTTTCAGTTTCAATTTTTTTAGGCATTAAATTGAGTCTTAAAATTTTAAGTGGACGAATATCCTGCGTAATTGCCCTTGTTTCGCTCATAACGAAAATATTTTCGCTTTCTAAAACTTTGGTAGCAGGTAAATCGTTTGGTATTTTAATAGGCATAATTTCACCCTTTTATAATTTTTTAAATGCTTTCTAACGCTTGACGAATATCGCTAATTAAATCTTCGTAATTTTCAATACCACAAGATAAGCGAATTAAATCACTTGGTACGCCTGCAGCAATAAGTTCTTGTTCGCTTAACTGACGGTGAGTTGCATTTGCTGGGTGTAAACAGCAAGAGCGCGCGTCTGCTACGTGAGTTTCAATAGCAATAAGTTTTAAGTTTTTCATAAACGTTTCAGCAGCCTTTCTGCCACCTTTAACGCCAAAACTTACAACACCGCAAGTGCCTTTTGGCATATATTTTTTAGCAAGGTCGTAATACTTATTGCCTTTAAGGTCAGGATAGTTAACCCAAGCAATTTTATCGTTATTTTCTAAAAATTCAGCAACTTTTAAGCCGTTTAAACAATGGCGTTCCATTCTAACGTGTAAACTTTCTAAACCAAGGTTAACGTAGTACGCGCTTTGTGGTGATTGAGTACAACCAAAGTCACGCATAAGTTGAGCAGTTGCTTTAGTAATAAACGCGCCTTCTAAACCGAATTTTTCAGCATACGTAATGCCGTGGTAACTTGCGTCTGGCGTAGTTAAACCTGGAAATTTATCAGCGTATTTAATCCAGTTGAACTTACCAGAATCAACAATACAGCCACCAACTGAAGAACCGTGACCGTCCATATACTTAGTTGTAGAGTGCGTTACGATATCTGCGCCCCATTCGATAGGACGGCAGTTAACAGGCGTAGCAAAAGTGTTATCGATGATAAGTGGCACGCCGTTTTCATGAGCAACTTTAGCAAACTTTTCAATATCTAACACGGTAAGCGCAGGGTTAGCAACAGTTTCGCCAAATACAGCTTTAGTGTTAGGTTTAAACGCAGCGCGAAGTTCTTCTTCAGTGCAGTCTGGGTCGATAAAAGTAAAATCAATACCCATCTTTTTCATAGTAACTGAGAATAAGTTGAACGTGCCACCGTAAATGCTTGTAGAACTAATAATATGGTCGCCTACGTTAGCAATATTGAAAATTGAAAAGAAGTTAGCCGCTTGACCAGACGAAGTAAGCATTGCAGCCGAACCACCTTCAAGTTCACAAATTTTTGCCGCAACCATATCGCAAGTTGGATTTTGAAGGCGTGAATAAAAATAACCACTTGCCTCTAAGTCGAAAAGTTTACCCATATCTTCGCTGGTAGCGTATTTAAAAGTTGTGCTTTGAATAATAGGAATTTGACGTGGCTCTCCATTGCCAGGAGTATAACCACCTTGAACGCACGTTGTTTCAACGCGACGATTGTTATTTGCCATAATAATCTCCGTTAGATATATTTTATACTTTTTAAAAGTATAACACTATTTTTTAATCTTTTCAAGCATTTTAAGTAAAAAAGACAATAACTACATTAGTTATTGCCTTTATTAAGTTAAAATATTAAATTTTAGGTAATATCAAGTTCGATAGGCGCATCAATTTCTTCGCCAACGTACTTGCCGTTCTTTTTACGTTGTTTTACGCATTCCGTTAATAAATATTCTATTTGACCGTTAACCGAACGGAAGTCGTCTTCCGCCCAAGCGGCAATTTGGTTATACAGTTTACTTGAAAGCCTTAACGGAATTTGCTTTTTTTCGCCATCCATTAATATAAACTTCCTGAATTAACGATAGGTTGAGCGTCACGGTTACCACAAAGAACAACTAATAAATTAGAAACCATGGCCGCTTTTCTTTCTTCATCAAGTTCAACCGTTTTGTTTTCATTTAATCGTTGAAGTGCCATTTCTACCATACCTACTGCACCATCAACTATCATTTTTCTTGCGTCGATAATAGCAGACGCTTGTTGACGTTGTAACATTACTGCTGCAATTTCAGTAGCGTATGCTAAATAAGTAATTCTGGCTTCAACAATTTCAATACCTGCAACGGCAACGCGTGATTGAATTTCATCACGAATTCTGCCTGCAACTATTTCACTAGAGCCACGTAAACTACCGTCGTCAGCAACACCGTCGCCAGTTGTATCAACGTTAGGAGCAACGTCGTACGGGTATAATCTAACGATATTTCTAAGGGCGCTATCACATTGAAGTGATAAATATTCTTTATAGTTATCTACGTTAAATACTGCTTTAGCAGTATCGTTAATTTTCCAAGTAACTGCAATACCTATTTCAATAGGGTTACCTAAGCAGTCGTTAATTTTTTGACGGTTGTTACTAAGCGTCATAATTTTAAGTGATAATTTTTTGTTAACGGCATATCCAGATAAACTGTATCTTGAAAAAGACATACTGCTATCGTCGTTAGACGTTTTAACGTCACCACTTTGATTAAGTTTAGTATTTGCAGCAGGGTTTACCGTTACGCAGAAAGGATTTACAAAGTAAAAACCGTCGCCTTTAATAGTGCCTATATATTTACCAAATAAAGTTAAAACTAAAGCTTCGTTTGGTTTTAAAACCTTTAAGCCAGGTAGTGGAAGTATGCCACATATTAGCATAATAAAGCTAAGCCCCATTAAAAGATTAAAAAGAATATTGTCTTCGTCGGCTTCAAGTTTAATTCCGCTAAATATACCCAAGGCGATGCTTGCAATTAAAACTAAAATGCAAGTTAGCATAACGGCCATACCGTTCTTTTTAGTTCTTAAAATTTTTTCTTCCATAATTTTCTCCAAATAATAATATTATTTTGATATCATAATGATATCATATATTTAACCCTTTGTCAAGTGGTTTTTATAAAAAATTATTTAAAAAAGAGCATAAAAAAACGATTTGCAC